>JAYUAV010000088.1:0-5949 GCA_043741175.1 Verrucomicrobiota bacterium | reverse complement strand
ACGACCCATCACCTTTAATAGGTGAGGATAGTTGAAGGTTGTTTTCACAAGACCCGAAGCGACGCTTCGGGTCTTCTTGTTTGATAGAATTGGGAATTGACCGATTTATGATGATTCGATAATTCGTGTGGCAGGCAGGCAACCAACAAACGTAAAGATGGAAACGATTCTGAAAACTGACAAGCTGCGCGTGGAATACTCTGGCGGCGAATTTCAAAAGACGCCGAAGGTCGCGTTGCAGGGGTTGAACTTGGAAGTGCGCGCGGGTGAAGTCTTCGGTTTCCTCGGACCAAACGGTGCTGGCAAAACCACGACGATGAACGCTCTGTTGGGGTTTGTCCCGCCGACGAGCGGCTCGGCTTCGTTGTTTGGCCTAGATGTCCGCCAACCCATCGCCCGTCAGCGCATCGGCTATCTGCCGGAGATGACCTATTACTACAAGTTTCTAACTGCGGAAGAGATTCTCCGCTTCTACGCCAGGATATTTGGTCTCACAGGAAGCGAGGCTGACAAGCGTATTGAGCAACTTATCGCTCTTGTCGAACTTGGCCACGCTGCCAAACGCCCGATCAAAGGTTACTCAAAAGGTATGCAACAGCGTGTCGGGCTTGCTCAGGCGTTGATCAACAATCCCGATCTCCTGATCCTCGACGAACCGACGAGCGGGCTTGATCCGCTGGGTCGAATGAAAGTTCGCGAAATTATTCAACGCCTCAAGAATGAGGGGAAGACTGTATTCTTCTCCTCTCATGAGATGGGTGAAGTTGAAACCGTCTGTGATCGCGTGGCCATCATCTATCAAGGCGAGTTGAAGGAGGAAGGGCGCGTGGCTGATCTCGTCGCCAAACATCGCGCGGCCAATCTCGAACAAGCGTTCCTCAACATCATCGGCTACAAACCAGCCGTCGCACTATGAATACTGTCTTCGCAATCGCAGGCGTCGTTATCAAGGAACTCTATCGGCGCAAAGATTTTTACGTGCTGTTCGTCTTGAGTGCGCTCATCACCATCGCGGCTGGCTCTGTGAACTTTTTCAAGGACATGGTGATGGTTCGCTACGTGAAAGACATCTGTCTGCTGCTTATCTGGTTTTCGACAATCATTATTGCAGTGATCACGGCGGCGCGTCAGATTCCGTCGGAAAAGGAGAGTCGCACGATCTTTCCGCTGCTGGCCAAGCCGGTTTCGCGCGGCCAGGTGATCGCGGGGAAGTTTTTTGGATGCTGGCTCGCTGTTGGCATCGCGGTTCTCGTGTTCTATGTGTTCTTCATTTTGGTAACAGCCACGAAAGGCGGCGATTGGCAACTGGTGGCTTACGCAAAATCCATCGCGTTGCTGTGGCTGATGCTGGGAATGGTCATCGCGATGACCCTGCTTGGATCGGTTGTGATTTCGGCGGTGTCGTCCAACGCCACGATCTGCCTCGTGTCAATCCTCGGTATTCTTTTCATTGGAGAACATCTCAACAAGATCGCCTTGCGGCAGGCTGAACCGGTGAAATCAATCACCTATGCCATCTATTATGTCATTCCCCATTTCGAGATATTTGATGTGCGAAATCTCGTCGTGAACAACAAACCCATGCCAAGTCTAAAAGCGTGTGGCTTGGCGACGGCCTATGCTGGAGCTTATGTGAGCGCATTTCTCTATTGCACCTGGTTGATCTTCCGTCGGCAACGGCTCAACACATGAGGAACGTTTCACCAGTATTGATGGTGGTTTTTCTGGCGACGGCGGTGTTCACCCTGGCGACGGCGGTGCAATCCGAGTTCAGAAGCTCAACGACCACGTCAAGCGATGAAGGCGCGTTCACGAAGCTACTCGGCGATGGGCGGCGGTTGTTCTCCGGGCAATCCGTCGAGATGGCGGATGTTTATCTGCACAGCGGATTTTATCCCTCCATCTTTGACAGTCGTGAACCAGCCGCCGCGAAGGCGATTACGTCCAATGACGACGACCACGCCCAACACAAGCATGATGATCAGGGGAAATGCGTTCACGAAGAAGATCATGCAGCCCACCAGCACGATGCCGAAGGAAAGTGTGTTTCCGAACAATCCGCCAGTGGACATGTGGATGAACACGCGAAGGCGATGAGTTTCATGGATCAAACGCTGGACCCGCTCCAGGGATTCATCCGTAATTTTCGCATCACGCAGCACTCACATTTGGAGAATGGCGAGGAGCGCGAGTTGTTGCCGTGGCTGAAGCTGGCGATTGCGCTGGACCCGCAGGCGATTGAGACGTATGCGGTCACTAGTTTTTGGCTGCGGAAGAATCTCAAGCGAATCGAAGACGCGAAGGAAATCTTGCGCGAAGGGATCAGGAACAATCCCGATAGCTTTGAACTGCTCTTCGCGATGGGGATCATCTACGAGCAGGATGACAAGAACATCATCAAGGCACGCAACATCTGGCTTGCCGCAAAAAAACACTGGGAGACGCAACCATCTGACGCGAAAGGGAAGAGTTTGGATGCCTACGGAAAAATCACCGGCAACCTAGCGCGGTTGGAAAAGGAATCTGGAAACCTGCCTCTCGCCATCCAATACTTTGAACTCACAAAACTGGCGTCGCCTAATCCAGAAGTCATCCAAAAGCAGATTGATGAGTTGAAGATCAGGCTGTCGCCGCCTTCCAACTGACCGCGTCGCGTTTCAGCGTGGTGTTTCCATCGTCACTTTGTTTAACTGTGTCCATGCAAGTCCGGCAGGCACAACTCAAGCGCGACACCAAAGAAACCCGCATCGCGATCAAATTCAATCTCGATGGCTCAGGCAAATCCTCCATCAAGACGGGCATCCCGTTCTTCGATCACATGCTGACGCTGTTCGCCAAACATGCGGTCATGGATTTGACTCTCGTCTGCAAAGGTGATCTGGACGTGGACGCGCATCACACAGTCGAAGATTGTGGCATCGCTCTGGGGCAAGCGTTCTTGCAAGCACTTGGCGACAAGAAGGGGATTCGCCGGTACGGAAACGGGTTTCATCCCAAGAATCCATTCACGGGCGAAGCGTATGTTCCGATGGATGAATGTCTGGCGCGTTGCGTGATTGATTTCAGCGGACGCTCGTTTCTGGTCTGGCGCGGGTTGAACGACATTGCCTACCGGAAACTCGCCAAGACCGAGCGCAAGCAGGATATGTCCACTGCGTTCCGGTTTGGTCTGGCGCGGGAGTTTTTCCAAGGATTCGCCAACGAAGCCCGCTGCAACCTGCATCTCGAACTTATTTACGGCGATGAACCGCACCACATCGCCGAGGCTTTGTTCAAGGCGTTTGCCAAGGCTGCCGACGCCGCTTGCACGCGCGATCCCCGCATTGCCGGGCAACTTCCCAGCACCAAGGGCAAACTTTAGCCCTCGCTGAATAAACCCGAAACCCACCCGTCGAAACGATGGCCGACATGGACTATACCACCGCACAAGATGCCGAGTTGGTTCAGGCTTCGCGCCAGGGCGACATGGTCGCGTTCGAGCAACTCGTCGCCCGGCATCGGGACAAGATTTACGCGCGAGCCTACATGATGATGCGGAATGAAGAAGAGGCTGTTGATCTTTCTCAAGAAGCGTGGGTGAAGGGCTGGCAGCGGTTGGTGCAGTTTCAGGGAGAATCCAGCTTCACGACGTGGATGACACGCATCGTGATCAATCTTTGTCTGGATCAACTCCGCAAACGCAAACGCCAGCGCGCGGAATCCATCGAGGCTATGGCAGAGGAATCCGGCGGCGTCGAGCGTCAGATGCCCGTCGTGATGGTGAATCCCACGGAACGGTTGGAGCGCGCGGAATTGCGGGTGCGGATTGATGACGCGCTGGGAAAACTTTCTGAGGCGCATCGCACGGTGCTCGTGCTGCATGAGTTTGAGCACATGGAATACAAGAACATCGCCAAGACGATGAAGTGTTCCATCGGCACGGTGATGTCGCGGTTGTTCTATGCGCGACGCAAGATGGCAGCGTTGCTGCAAGATTTGAAAACGTCGGAGTGAAGTAAAGAGTCGTTATGAAACAAGACTTACAATTGAAATTGCAGGCGTACCTCGACGGCGAACTGTCGGCGAGCGAGGCGACGGCTGTGACGGATTGGTTGTCCCAAGATGCCGCCGCGCGCGATCTGCTCGTGGAGCTGACGAACACCCGCGCCGCACTCGTCTCACACGAGTCTGACATCAAAGTCTCCGACTCGCGGGAGTTTTATTGGTCGAAGATTCGCCGCCAGATTGAGCGCGAGGAGCAAGTTGCACCTCTGATCAAATCCGTTTCGATCATGGAACGCCTCCGTCGCTTGCTAGTGCCAGCAGGAACGGTGGCGGCACTGATGCTTGGCGTGATGGTCATTCAACAACAACTGGGTCAAGGCGGTTATGCTGCGTTGGAAGCGGATGGCGTGCATGAAGATTCCGAGGCGTTCACCTACCGCGACTACGAGAGCGGCACCACGCTGGTCTGGCTTTCCTATCCTGCGGAAAACGAGTTTGCGGATACAGACACCGACGATACACTTGAACTCAATTAATCATGAGAGCGAACCGTAAATCTTCCGTGTTGCTTTGGCTGATTGCCCTCGCACTGCCGATGCTTTGTTTTTCACAAGCGCAGGCGGGCGACCGAAAGTTTGAAGCCCAACTCATCTGGGCCACGAACGAGAAGCAATCCCCCGATACTAAGCACAAACAGGTAGAACCGGAAATCCGTGAACGCCTCGGCAAGCTTCCGTTGAAGTGGGAAAATTATTTTGAGGTCAACCGCCAGCAAATCTGCGTGGACAAGGGCGGCACGAACAGGGTTTGCATGAGCTCCAAGTGCACGGTCGAAGTCAACATGAAGGACGCCAAGAAAGTCGAAGTGCTCTTGCTGGGCAAGGATGGCAAAGTTCTCAGCCGTCAAACGCAGCCCCTGGCCAAGGGTGAATTATTGATTCTCGGCGGCGAAGCTCCTAATTCCACCGCATGGCTCGTCACGGTCAAAAGGACGGATTGATTTCCGTCCACCTCAGAGGTTCTTTCAAAACTTTGTAGGCGACGAGGGAACGAGTGTTCCGGTGTGGCACTCGCTCCTCGTCGTGCCCTACAGTTCCTCAAAAATCAAATTGTGAATCTCCGCAATCCGCGTAACCTCGCGTCCACAATTTATGAGCCAAGTTCCATCTGACCTCAAATACGCCAAGTCACACGAATGGGTGCGCGTCTCCGGCGACACCGCCACCATCGGCATCACCGACCACGCGCAGCACGAACTCACCGATGTGGTGTTCGTCGAGCTACCTGATGTGGGGCGCACGGTGAAAGCGGGCGAGGCTTGCGCCGTCGTCGAATCCGTCAAGACCGCGAGCGACATTTATTCTCCCGTGAGCGGCGAGATCATCGAAGTCAACAAAGCCGCAGCGAACGATCCTTCTCTTGTGAACCGCGAACCGTTTGCTGGCGGCTGGTTCTTCAAGATCAAACTCTCCAACACTGCGGAAGTTTCAGCGATGCTTTCGCCGGAACTATATAAAGCGCAGATCAACGGCTGAGATACGACAGGTTTTGTGACTGCCGACGACTTCGAGAAGATCGAGAAGGAACTTTCCCTTTCGTTGCCTGCTGCGTATCGAGACGCGTTGGCGCGACCGGAATTTCAGAGCGAGGCGGCAGGCTTTCAGGAATTCACTGGTGATGCGGATGAGATCATCGGGCTGAACCTTGAGGTTCGTGCGGATGGTTTCTGCGGAGTGAAATGGCCTGCGAATCATCTCGTGATCGGCGACGACGGCGCGGGGGATTATTATTTCACCGATTTGAACCGCGAGCGGCCTGCGGTTTTTCTGGCCGACCACGAACGCACTCTCAGTCCGAAACGCATCGTGACGAGCGAGGCATACGAGACATTCGCGGATTTCATTGGTTTCATCGCGAAACTAGAGAGTGAGAGCGACGCGGCGTTTAGTGAGGAGGAGGCCGAGC
>JAYUAV010000087.1:0-7975 GCA_043741175.1 Verrucomicrobiota bacterium | reverse complement strand
TGTGGGTCGGCACTCTGAGTGAAGGTTTGATCCGCTGGCGCGAGGGTTCAGTTGAACGCCTCACTACCGCGAATGGACTTGCGGGCAATCGCATCAACGCGTTGCTCACGGATCGCAGCGGTCGACTGTGGATCGGTTATCACGGTCAGGGCGTCGGTTGTCTGACGGGAACAAATCTCGCGCACTACGCGGCGGTGGATGGTTTGCCTGCGTGCTACGTGCTCGCGTGCGCGGAAGATCAACTCGGGCGCGTGTGGGTCGGCACTGCGGACGGCGGCATCGCGCGCTTCACCGATGGACAAGTGGACCTGCTGCAAACACCCGTCGGACTCGGCGGCATCCGCGCGCTGCTTCCGCAAAACGATGGCTCGGTCTGGGCGGGCACTGGCGCGCGCGGACTGGTTCGCTGGCAACAAGGCGTGCTCACACGCGTCACCACCACCAACGGTTTGCCTGACGATAGCATTGTTCAACTCAGCCTCGATGAAAGCGGCCAACTCTGGTGCGGCACACCGCGCGGATTGTTTCGCGCCAGCCTGCGCGACCTTAACGCCGTGGCTGATGATCGTCTCTCGCGCGTGCCGGTTTTACTTTTTGGCCGGAGCGATGGACTGGCCGACTTTCAATTTGCCAACGTGTTTCAACCCGCCGTCTGTCGCGCGCAGGACGGACGCCTCTGGTTTGCGAGCGCGAAAGGCGCGGTGGCATTTGCGCCGGAGCAGATGGCCGTTAATCGCGAACCGCCGCCCGTGGTGATCGAGGAAGTTTTAGCCGACGGCAAATCGCAACCCGTGGCGGCTGGACTAAATCTTCCCGCGCGAACTCGCACCGTGGAAATTCAATTCACCGCGCTGAGCTTCACCGCGCCCGACAAGGTGCGCTTCCGTCATCGCCTGGAAGGTCTGGATCGCGATTGGGTAGAAGTCGGCACGCAACGCCGCGTCGAGTATCCGCGCCTCGCGCCGGGGAGCTATCGCTTTCAAGTCGCCGCGTGCAACAACGACGGCGTGTGGAACGAGACGGGTGCGATGCTCGCGTTCACCGTCGCTCCGGCTTTCTGGCAAACGCGCTGGTTCACCGTGCTGACCGCCGCGTCGCTCGCTGGAATCATCGCCGCCGCGTTTCGCGTCGCGACCGTGCGCCGCCTGCGGCAACGTGTGGAAAAATTGCGCGAGCAACACGCGCTTGAACAGGAACGCTCTCGCATCGCGCACGACATCCACGACGAACTCGGCGCGAGCCTGACGCAGATCGGCATGTTGGCCAGCTTTGCCACCAAGAATCTGAGCCACCCGCAGGAAGTCGCCGCCGATCTTGAAAAAATTGTCGCCACCGCCCACGAAGCCGTGCGCGGCATGGACGCCATCGTCTGGGCCATCAATCCAGAGAATAATTCGCTGGAAAACTTTTCCGCCTACGTCTCCCGCTTCACCGAGGAGTTTCTGCGACCCGCCGGAATCCGCTGTCGCTTCGATGTGCCGCCGGATTTTTCAGCGCAGTCGCTGGGCACGGAGCAGCGCCATCAATTGTTCCTCACCGTGCGCGAGGCATTGAACAATGTAGTGCGCCATGCGGAGGCGGCGGAAGTTTGTGTGAAGCTGGAAACGCAAGCGGATCGTTTCACGCTGACGATTCGAGATGATGGCAAGGGATTGAATGGTGTCCCCAACCCCGGCAGCGACGGCCTCGGGAACATGAGGCGGCGCATCGAGGAACTCGGCGGAACGTTTGTGGTTGAATCCGCGCCAGCCGCTGGCACCGCCCTCAAGATGACCGTCCCGCTCAAGCCACGCGACAAACTCAAATGAACTTTTGCCACTAAACTGATCATGCCCACCAATGTTGCCATCGTTGAAGACCACGCGCTCACGCGGGAAAATCTCGCGCGGCTGATCCGCCAGACGCGCGGGTTTCATTGCGTCGGAACGTATCCGTCCGCAGAAGCCGCGCTCGAAGCATTGCCCAAGACTCCGCCGGACGTCGTGCTCATGGACATCAATCTTCCCAAGATGTCTGGCGTGGATTGCGCCGCGCAACTCAAAACACTTTTGCCCGACGTGCAAATCGTGATGCTCACCGTGTACGACGATACGGACAAAGTTTTTCAAGCGTTGGAAAACGGCGCGACCGGTTACCTGCTCAAGCGTTCCAAACCGGATGAAATCATTCACGCCATCGAAGAAGTCCTGCGCGGCGGCGCGCCCATGTCCAGCTACATCGCTCGAAAACTCGTTCAGTCTTTTCAGAAACCTCTACCTACCGGCACGAGGGAAGAAACCCTCTCCAAGCGGGAAACCGAAGTGCTTGCGCTCGTCGCCAAAGGTTATGCGAACAAGGAAGTGGCAGATGCGTTGGGTCTGAGCTTCGAGACGGTGCGGAGTTATCTCAAAACCATTTACAGCAAACTCCATGTTCGCAGCCGCACTGAAGCCGCGATGAAGTTCCGGCCTTGATTGGATGTAGCGGCGGGCATCTTGCCTGCCGTAGAGGGCGGCGTCCTCGCCGCCCGGAAAGAACGGTGGAGTGCGAGAGACGCAGGGAATGACTCCAAGCACTTGGTCATGCGTGAGTTTTTTCCTGCCGGGGTAGGAAGCCCGGCTCTACGGCAGGCAAGGATGCCCGCCGCTACAGGCTCACGGAAACTTCGCCGTTTGCACCGTCACCGGCCCGATCAATCCCGCTGGCAGTAGAGGCGTATCTTTGGTGACGATTGCGAGCAGAATGGTGCTGTGCCGCTGGTCAACCGGAAGCGCAGCATCGCCCGCGAGCCGGTTGTTCCACACGTTCACGACTTCAATCTCCAACGTGTTGGCGCCGGGTTTGGCGACATCCGTGATGTCCACGCGCCACGGCGCAGTCCAAAGCGTGCCGAGATTTTTTCCATTCACGCGCACCGTCGCCAGGCTATGCACTTTGCCGAGATCAAGAAACGTGCGCTGTCCGTTCGCTCCAATTGCAGGCAACTCAAACGTCTTCCGGTAAATCGCCGCGCCGGAGAAATACCGGATGCTGTCCTCGGCGCGCTTCGTCCAGTCCACGAGCGAATCAAACGTGACCCGCTCCGGCGCGTTCATGCCGGGAGCAAAGCTGACTTCCCACGCGCCACCAATCTCCGCCACAGTTTTGAAGCTGGGGAAGTTTGGCACATGAGTAACCGTTGTCGTCGCTGGTTTGCGGAACACCACGAACCACGATTGGTGCGGCGCGAACTCCAGCGGTACAACCGTACGTCCGTCCACGACCTTCCAATCCGTCAGCGTGCGTCGCTCACCGCTGACCGCGTCCCACAATTCCGGCTGCCTTCCCGTGACCCTGAATGCACAGTCCGTTTTCTCCGCGCGATCTTTCTGGTTGCTGATGAAATAAATCTCCGCGTCCGACGAGGAGCGATGCGTGAACAAGAACTTCGCATCCGTTTGCTGGTTGCGGAACTCGATGTCCGCCGGAACTCCGCTCGTGCTGAAAACCTCCTCAAGACTTTTGCCCCAGACGATGCGGCCTTTGCCGAACTTTCTCTCGCCGGGTTGTTTCGTGTTTTCATTTGCCCACAATTCTCTGACAAGCTTCTGCACTTGCGCGTCGGCCTTCGGAAAGTTCTCCAAACTCGGCGAGCGCGAAGGCGGCGGGCCGAGAACAGTTGCGCCTGCCTTTACAAGATCGCAAATCTTCTGCAACACTTCGGGACGCATCGTCGTCAGTTCTGGCAGCACCAGCACGCGATAGCTCGTCCCATGCGGCAACGTAAGCTGACCGTTTTTCACACGCAGCGAATTCACGATGACCTCACCGTTGATGTAATCGAAGTCGCGGCCCGGTGGCATTCCGGGCTTGCACACGCCGGTCATTTTCGGCGCGTCGTCGCCGATGAAGTAAGCCACGTCCGCCACGCGCGAGCCTTGCTGCAACAGCCAGCAGGAGCGGCGTTCATAATCCATCCACGTCTTGCTCTGCTCGAACCAGGTGTTGTGCCGGTTGAACTCCGTGCCCCACGGCGCGTTCACGCCGGGTGACTTGTCTTCCCATGGTTGATGAACATAGACGTGCAGCACGACGTGGTTCACGCCCTCGCAGAACGACCAGTCGCCGCGCGCCTTCAAGTCGCCGGGCGCATTTTGAAACGCCGGCCCGCCGGTGAACGATTCTGCCGAAACAAATTTCTTCCCATAAATGTTCGCGGACGAAGAAGCGGCGCGGCACTCGATTGAACCCAGTTCGCCCGTCACCCAATACTCACCGCCGATACGATCCGATTCGCTGCCGTACTTTAGAAAGTCGCCGGGAAATCCCCAGTGGCCATAATTCTCCAGCCATAGTCCGAGGCCATGCGCTTTGCTCGCGTCACGCAAACCGCCGACGTAATCCGTCGCCACGCGATCCGCCACGAGTCGGCGCAAGTCCCAAAGAAACCGCTCGCTCTGATCCGCGCTGCCGATGATGCGCCCGGTCAGCACGGGCAACCACGGCTTCGGATCGTAGCCGTAACGATTCTGAAATTGTTGACCGAAACCATCCGTCCAGTTCTGCGCGCCCATCTCATAACTATCCGCTACAACGCGCGTGAACGCCTTGCGCTCCGATGTGGGAATGCGACGCAGCACTTCACCGATGAACGAATCGAAGTGATGCTTTGCCAGTGCGCGGTTCATCTTGTCCACCTCGAAGCCCTTGGCCTGCGGCGACGCGGGACTGTTGCTCATGCCAGTGGGCGTCATGCCCGTGCGAAGGATCACCCAGTCGCCCGGCGGCACTTCCCAGCGCAACGTGCCATCGGCGGAAAGATTTTTTGTGAGATCGCGCACGGCGGTTTGCGGCACGACGAGTTTACCCGTGTCAGGTTCAGGCGGCGTTGGCCAGAGATAGGCATCCCACATCGCCAACGGCGTCGGCGACATCTTGCCAAGCTGCTTCTCGATGAATGATTCCAACCGGGCCGCACCCGACAATTTGATTTCCGCCAATGCCGCGCCTTTGCTGGGAACAAAATTTCGATGTCCCGGCGCAACGTTGGTGAGGAGAAAACGAAACTGTTTTGCGGTCGTAGTTGGAATGGAAATCGCCAGTGGCGCGCGCGGGATGAAGCCGACGGCTGTGGCTTGATTTGACCAATCGCCTTTGAAGCGGCGCACGGTTTGGAATTTTCCCGCCGCGTCCATCGCTTGCAACTCCACGTCGGCACTGAACGGATGATCGGCTGGAAATAATTGCAGCGAGCGGGCGGTCAGAGATTCGGCGAGTTCAATCTCGATGGTGAACGGCGCGCTATCAGCGAACACGAGCGCGGTGTCGAACTTTCCATCCACGAGTTTGCTCGCGTCAGCGGAAGCCGGGGTGCAACTGACGCGCGGAGATTTTGCAGCGAGCGAGTCGTTGTCATGTAGCGGCGCGGGGAATGCCAGCACAGCGACGTCTTGAAATTGTGAGTTCGGGGCAGTCAGTTGCTTGACCAGATTGGTTGGGCCGGTGACACGCGTTTCAGATGAAGTGAGATAACGCATCGTTTGTTCCGGTTTGATCCACGGCCCGCCGGATTGACTCCACCCGGGGCAGTTGAACAACCCGATGTTGACGCCCACGCGTCCACCCTCACGGATGGCATGTTCGATCAACGCCCACCATTCCGACGACAGCACTTTGATTTTTCCAGCGGGCACTTCGTCGAGAAAGATATTCCCGATGAGAGCCTCGCCGATGCCGACACGCTGCATCGCTTCCAGATCGCGCGTGATACCGTCTTTGGAAATGTTGTCGCTGATCCAATACCAGTAGCACCACGGTTTCGTCTGTTCGGGCGGATTTGCAAAGCCGCGCTCCAGTTCGTTCGCGACAATGGGCGTTGCGAGCCAAGCTAGTGCGCTGACGAGTAGCACGAGGCAACTCGCTGATTTCAAATAGCCGGATCGTTTATCTGTCATAAAGTTTTTCAGTCATCGCGCCGAGGTTTTGATTATCTCAATCGCACCGATGTCCATCAACCCGGCGACGTTTCCTGGAAATTCAATCCGCACGCGCTCGACAAATCCACTCCAATGTTCGTTCCAACCGACCGGGACAACATACTCGCGCAGTGCCGTGTCATTCTGCACCAGCGGCATGAGTTCAGATCGCGTGGCGTCAAACGGCTCGTCGCGCTTCGCCCACAGCACGCGCACCAGCGGCGCGCTCGTCCGATTCGCGAGGTGTAGGCGGATAGCCTGATTCGTTTTTGTTGTGATCGGAGCTGGCGGTTGGAAATCAAGGTGCGCGCTTGGCCCAGTCAAACGCAGCGTCACTGGCGTCGCCGTTGAATGGGTCGCGTTCAGGTGGAATAGATTTGTTTCAGCGAGAACGCGGGCCGTTGCAGGATTGAAAAGCGCAACGCCTTCCGTGCGCGAATCAATGACTATCACCTGCGAATCCCCGGCGCGAATCAAAGCAATGGGTTGAGCGAGTGCGGCGCGGTCAAGTCTGCGGACGGATGTTTTTCCAGACGGCACGAGCTCCACTTTGTAACGTCCGGCGGTTTGGGGTTCGCAATATATCCGTGTCGGTTGATTGCCTGAGTTTAACGTCACCACTTGTTCGGTGATGGGCGGAGACCAGTCGCCTCCGGCTAGTTCACGCGCGAGTCGCACGGTAAAGCTTGTTACCATCGTGTCGGCGGCGAGATTGAGTTGCACGCCGAAGAATGGCGCGGCGGCGGAGAAGCTTTCTTCGCACGCGGTCATGTTTTTCGGTTCACTCACGACCGAATCTGCCAGCACATTCGTCGCCGCAGCATAACGCCACGCGCGGAACGCCAGTTCGCCATTCGTGCCGTGATACCAACCCGCGCTGCCCTTTGGCTGACTCAGTTCGATGCGGTAACGCTGGCAGCCGGGCACAGGAACGACCGGCATCTCAAACCAATCTTTGTCGGCAGGCATGGCGTAAGTTTTTTCGCTCGCGACGATTTCGCCGCCCGCCGTCAATGCAATCACACGACCCAAAACAGAATTGCGCTCAAGACTTCCAACCCACAACGGCACGCCAATCCAATGCAGCGGTTCACCAGCGGGCAATTCGATTTCGCGGCTGACACTGTTCGTGATGACGGTGTGAAGCGCGCTTGGTTCGACGGATTGAAGCAACTCGCGCCGCCACTCGCGTGCGGGAACAAAACTCAATTCCAAACCCGCGATGTGTTCGATGCCATCGCCGAGATCGTTGATCACAATGTCCGAGTGGACGTCCTCGCCACTGTTGCGCGCGCTGCGACACCAATTGGGTTTTTGAAACGCTGCCCACTTCCACGCACCCGTGCCGGTCTTTTGCACGCGGCTCAGGTTTTCCCATGCGCGCGTGAAGTTGTTGTAGCAATTCATCTCGAACGCATCGTGGCCGTCGTCGAGATATTGCACCGATGCCACAACGCCGAACATGCCGTGATACTGCTGACGATCATCCACATCGAAGGTGATCTGCGGTGAACCCGGTCGCGTGGCGGCGCAAGGCTCGCCGGACTTGATCGTCATCAACGGATCCGCGCCGTCGGCGCGAAACTCGCGCAGGCCGAGCCATTGATTGCGATACGGCTGCGGCGCGGGAGAGAATTCGTTCACGAGCGAGAAGTCGCCGAGCCGCGAATAAAAAGTTGTCACCAGCGAACGACTCAGCATCGCGTCGGCGTAAGGCAGATGCTTGTGAACGTGACGCGTGCTGATGTCGGCGCCGTAGAGAAAGAGATTGTCCGCGCCGTCAATGATCGCGCGATTCAGAACGGAGAGCGGATGACCGTCGCCGGAGCGCGAGGGTCGCGAAATCAATCCGCCAGTTTCGTAGGTAAGATTGACGCCGGACTGGAAGCGATAGCGATTGAAAAGATAACTCGCGCTCGTGACGTCGTCCCAAGTGTCGTATTTCTCGCTCAATCCATTTTGCTTGAGTCCGATTCCGCGCGCGACCGCTGCCTGCGCGACGCGACGATACATGAAGTCCGGATCGTTCTGCTTCTGCAACC
>JAYUAV010000086.1:0-3159 GCA_043741175.1 Verrucomicrobiota bacterium | reverse complement strand
AGCGCAAGCCGCGCGCTGGCAGCGGATCGGTCGCGCGGTATTCAACGCCGTGTCGCACGGGCCCGTGGTTTTGTTGCCGGGAGAATCGTTGTGGGCACTGGATGGTTTCCGGCAGGAACGATGGGCAAACATCTTCGGCATCCAGACATCAACGACAACGGATGATGCTTCGTTGGTGTGGTTGTTGAATGGCCCGGTGTCAGCGGAGCGAGCGAAGACTCCGTTGCGCCCCATCATCACGATCAATCCGCCACATGAAGGCGCGGCATCAAACGCAACGTTCCGCAACGTCAACGCCGACCTCTCGCGGCGACTAATGTGGTGGAGTCTCCTGCTCAACACGCCCGCCGGAGTGAGCTACGCCGCCAGAGATGTTTCAGAGTGGAACACGCTCCCGCGCGCTGATGACGCCTCGCAACCGTGGCGACAGGCATTGACGTTGCCGGGCGCGACAGCCATCGCACCGATGGCAGATTGTTTTGCTGGGAAAGATTTCTGGCGACTCGAACCTTCGGCAAAATCTCTCGTGAAGCAAACGGGGTTTGATTCTCCGATGAACCATCTCGCTTCAGCCATCACAGAAGCGCGCGACCTGACCCTGATTTATTCTCCACAAGAACGCATCGTGAGTGTGGCGACGGAAACAATTCCGCCGAATGGAAAAGCAACCTGGCTGAATCCACGCACGGGTGAAACCCGCCCCGCCAACTCGCAGGCCAACGCAGCGAACCTGAAATTTGAAACGCCGTCCGGCGGCGATTGGCTGCTCATCGTGAATGCGGATCGCAAAGAAACGATCAGCCATGTCGCATCCCGACCGAAAAAAATCAGCAGCGAGATTGACAAGCGGAAGAAGGATTGAGATGCTCCGCGCCCTTGGTTGGCTCGGTAGCTCAGTTGGTAGAGCAGTTGACTCTTAATCAATTGGTCCACGGTTCGAGTCCGTGCCGGGCCACCATTCCCTTTCCAAACAAAGCTGGCGTCACAAAACTGTTTGGGTAAAGTCGCACCGGGTTTCGCGAAAACGTTGGAAACAAACATGAGCAAACCGCCGATTACACCACGCCACATCCTCGTTGTGGATGACGAACCCTATGTTTGCGACGCCGTGCGAATGATGCTGGCGTTCGACGGTCATCAGGTGGAAACCGCTGCGAGCGGCAAGGAAGCTCTCGCCATTTTCAACAAGGGCAAGTTTGATCTCGTCATCACGGATTACGCGATGCCCGGCATGAAGGGCGACGAACTCGCCGCTTCCATCAAAGTCATCTTGCCCACGCAACCCGTCGTCCTCATCACCGCCTACGCCGAGATGCTCAAGTCCGCCGAGAATCCGCTGACCGGCGTGGACTTCATCGTCAGCAAACCGTTCCTGCTCGAAAATCTCCGCGAAGCGATTGAGAAAACCACGCCATGGAAATCAGCACCCAAAGCCTGATCCACCGCACGTTGTCGGATTCGTCCGTCAGCAGTTTCTGAAAAATCCCGCTTCGTCCCCCGGTCATTTCCTAAATCCGTAATCCCCTCAGAGCCATACGTATTGCCTCACGTTGCCGCGCTGCCACAAGAGTGGAAATAATACTCGCGAACAAAGTTTTTGAATCTGCCTATGCAACTTGAGATGAAACCGGACTCGGAATTGGGAGAGCAACACTCCCATGATAAAGAATCCGCCACTGCCGCCAACCTGACTCACGCGCGCTGGAAGGCGTTGCGCAAAAACATTTTCTTCGCCGCGCTCATCGCCGGACTTTCATACGGGAGTTTTCAACTCATCACTTCCTACGTGATGCAATCCGTCCACGTCGTCGGCCTCAGCATGTCCCCGACTCTCCACGACAACGAAAGCTACGTGCTGAACCGCTGGGTCTATCGCGTGCGCGATCCCAAGCCGTCCGAGATCGTCGTGTTGCGCGATCCCGAAGACAATTGCTTCGCCGTGAAACGCATCGTCGCCAAGCAAGGCGATACCGTGATGGTGAAGAAAGGTCATCTCTTTGTGAACGGCAAGGAACTTCAAGAGCCTTATCTGCCGGAAGGCACGCCCACGTTCCCGCGTCCGCAATACGAAGAACAAATGTGGATTTGCGGCGTGAACCAATACTTCGTCCTCGGCGACAACCGCAACAACAGTGCCGACAGCCGCATCTACGGTGCTGTCTCACGCCAGAACATCCTCGGCATGGTGACGCCTTGAACGCGTCACACGCGACGGATGATTCCATCAGGCCCCATCAAGCCGACGATTCCAAATACGTCCTGCTGCAAACAAAACGCGACGTCGTCTCGTAACTCAGGATTCTCCAAAAGCCGCCGTCCGTTCCGCGCGTGACTGACCGCACTGGCTAAATCATTTTTAGCCTCACAAAAAACTCGACGTGCAGCCTCCGCTGAATCCTCCATCACGCAAGATCGTGTGGCGGCTAGCATCTCGCACAATGCTCCAGCACACACGATGTCTTCCAGCGCAGCCGCATCGCCCGTGCCCGCGCAGACCAGCACGACCCGCGATGCCGCGCGAGATCGAAGCCACGTCGCCGTCGCAGTGAGATTCAGGAACGACGCCACAGCCACCGCATCCGCCGTCTCACACGCCCGCAACGCGCGTGTGCCATTCGTCGTCGTCGAAATAATCATCTTATCAGCCACACGCGAGCCGGTGTATTCGCGCGGCGAGTTTCCAAAATCAAACTCCACACCACCGCTCTGCGCCGCAGTGATCCTCAAACCATCTCGTTCCCCGGCAACCAACGCGCCCGGATGTTTCGCGCGCAACGCCACCGCTTCGGAAATTTCCTCGACCGGAATAAATCCCTTCGCACCGCGCGCAAGTCCCGTCACGATCACACTCGTGGCGCGCAAGACATCGAACACCACACAAGTTTCCCCGGCGAATCCACGCGCCCGCTGCGCCTGATATTCCGCCGGACTCGATAACGCTTCGATCGTCATGCTCATGTTGGCAACTAAGATTTCATCTTGGCGACTGACAAAACAATTACAACTCCTCAGTTGAGAAAGTAGATGCCGATGCATCCATGACCGAAAGCGAACTGGTCGTGCTGAGTTGAAACTGACTTGTCAAACCACTTCCTTGAGTTGCCTATTACAGTCCACTGAGGCGGGCATGGGCTAGAGAGGTGGGGCGAAGCCAGTGGA
>JAYUAV010000085.1:0-2592 GCA_043741175.1 Verrucomicrobiota bacterium | reverse complement strand
TACAAAATCGCCGTCATCCCTAAAGGCTCTACGCATGAGTTCTGGAAATCCATCCATGCAGGTGCGAACAAGGCGAAGCTCGAACTGGCCGCGAAGGGCGTGAAGGTGGAGATCATCTGGAAAGGGCCGTTGCGCGAGGATGATCGCGATCAGCAAATCCAGGTCGTGGAGAATTTCATGACGCGTCGCGTGGACGGCATGGTGCTCGCGCCGCTGGATTCGCAGGCACTCGTCGCGCCAGTGGTCAACGCAGTCAAAGCAAAAATTCCCGTCGTGGTCATTGACTCCGATCTCAAGACGGACAAGAAGCTCAGTTTCGTGGCGACGGATAATTACAAGGGCGGCGCGATGGGCGGGGAACATCTGGCGAAGTTGCTCGGCGGAAAAGGCAACGTAATTTTGTTGCGCTACGCCGTTGGGTCGGCGAGCACCGAGGAGCGCGAGGCGGGTTTTCTCGACGCGATCAAGAAGCACCCCGACATCAAAGTCATTTCCGCCGATCAGTACGGCGGCGCGACGCGCGAGACTTCTTATCAGGCGTCGCAGAATCTGTTGAACCGTTACGGGCGCGAGGCGAATGGAATCTTTTGCCCGAACGAATCTCTCACGGTCGGCATGACGAAGGCACTGCGCGACATCGGGAAGGCAGGCGGCAAGATCAAGCTCATGGGCTTCGATGCAGGCACGCAGTCCATCGCGGATCTGAAGAAAGGCGACGTGCAAGGACTCGTGGTGCAAAATCCGTTCCGCATGGGTTATCTCGGCGTGATGACAGTGATGAAACATCTGCTCGGTGAAACCGTGGAAAAGCGCGTGGACACCGGAGTTACTTTGGTCACGACGGAAAATCTGGAGCAGACTGAAATCAAGGAACTGCTCAATCCGCCGCTCGACAAATATCTAAACTGAGTCGCGCGTGGCAACTCAACGTCAATTTTCATTCGCCCGCGCGCTGAACGTCTTCGGGCCGTATCTGGGATTGTTGTTCGTGCTGGGAGTGTTTTGCGCGAACAACGAAGTGCGCCCTTATTTCCTGACCGGCGCGAACTTCAAAATCATTTTCACCCAAACTGTGGTCGTCGCCATCTGCGCACTCGGCATGACGATGATCATTGTCGGCGGCGGGATTGATCTGAGTCTCGGCTCGGCGGTGGCGTTGACGGGCGTGGTCGGCGCGACGTTGATCAGCAAAGGCGTTTCTCCCGTGTGGGTAGTGATGTTGACGATCCTTTCGGGCGGGTTGGTGGGCGCGATCAATGGCGCGGTCATCGCGGGTTTTCGCATGATGCCATTCATCATGACGCTCGGCATGATGGGTGTGGCGCGGGGAACTGCGAAGTGGTTGGCGGGAAATCAAACGGTGAACTATCCCGAATCCTCGCTGAACCGCATCATGGAACTCAATGCGCCAGACAAAATGTTTCCTCTGCCGTGGGGTGTGTGGCTTGCGCTGGGACTCGCGGTGATCGTGGCGGTGGTGTTGAACCGAAGTGTTTTCGGACGCTACCTGTTCGCCATTGGCGCGAATGAAACCGCCGCCAGCTATTCCGGCATCCGTGTTCAAAAGCACAAGGCTATCACCTATGCGCTGGCCGGTCTGTTTTTTGGCGTGGCAGGATTGATGCAGTTGTCGCGGCTCACTCAGGGCGATCCCTCCATTGCAGCAGGCTTGGAATTGGATGTGATCGCGGCTGTGGTCATCGGCGGGGCGAGTTTGAGCGGTGGGAGCGGCAGCATCGCAGGCTCGATGATCGGCGCGCTGATCATGTCGGTGTTGCGGAACGGATCAAGTCAGAGCGGTTGGCCGAATTACATGCAGGACATCATCATCGGAATCGTCATCGTCGCTGCGGTGGGTCTTGATAAATTTCGACAGCGCAAGTCGCGCGGGTAATACTCCTTCGGCTCGCGCGGACGCTCACCCCACCCTCTCCGCCTCGATCGGGGAGAGGGCAGGGTGAGGTGTCGAATTCTGTATGTTAGTCACGCCGGAGTCGGCACGGGAGCAGGCGTCGTCTTCTTCGCCTTGGCCGGGCCGCGAACATCTACCACCACACGGGCAGATTGATACTCCTTCACGAACTCCGGCGCGGACTCCGCGAACTGCGTCACCAATTTGTCCAGACGCTTGCTTAACACCGTGCCCGCGTCGCGGAACAGGATTTCGAGCGTCTGCGTGGCCGCGCGACCTTTGTTCACGCGATTGCGCGGCTTGGGTTGCGCCGTTTCAAACGCTTCGATCTTCTTCTTGAACGCATTGAGTTTGGCGGCGGTGATGCCGTTGTCCGCCAGATTCCCGAGTTGCTCCGTGGCAAGCGCATGAATGGCCCAGCAACGGGACAACACCTGATCTTCTTTGCCCAGCGTGATGCCTGAACGTGAGAAATCCACGCGAGCTTCCAGCGCGAGATCGCTCACCTCCACCGCATACGCCTGCACTCCCGCAGACACCTCATACGCCGCCACGCCCAGCGCGCGTAACACCGTGGCTTTTTCCTCGGACGCCTGCTCGCTCTCCAATTGGATTTGAGCCTGAGTGTTGATGTCTTCGATGATCCCGTTGAACTCAGTGACTCCCTTGCCGAACGCGGG
>JAYUAV010000084.1:0-3248 GCA_043741175.1 Verrucomicrobiota bacterium | reverse complement strand
GCGGGGGTTCTCAAAAAAGACCATGCCGCGAAATCCTTTGACGGCTTTGTCCTTGTCGCGCTCGCCGATGGTCAGCGTCGTAGCGGGGTCAAGTCCGGTGGCGATCACTTGCATCGGTTGTGTACTGCTCGAATATCCGATGGATTGAATCAGGGGTTTATCGGAAGCCAAATCCAAAACCATCTGGCCGGTCACGCCGGGAGAAATCGGCCAGCGAATCTGTAATGAGTCTGCATCAGGCAAAATCACGTTGATGCCGGAGTCTGCGCGGTGCTGGGTTAAATCCACGGTTGCAGCAGGGGTGACGCTTCCGGCCATGAAGAGCGCGAGAAGGAAACCCGACACGCAGGCGATGAGACACAGACGATGCGATTCTTTCTTCATAAACTTGAGACTAATGGGCGTGGTTTGATTTGGTACACAGGTTTGAATGGTTGAGTGCGGGTGATTTTTGTTTAGGTTGGGTTCAAAGTCCACACGGGACTGAAAACCGGGTGCGACCGGAAGTGGCGGTCACACTTTGGAGTGCGAGACTTGTCACTGCTTTCGTTGCCTGAGCGACTTGTCGCTCAGACAGAGCCGCGCAGAGCAGCTCGGCGCATGGCTGGTTGGCTTTATTATGACACGAAAGTCATTCTCTGTGCGACGCACCGCTGGACGCGGTGCTGCTGGGACGACAAGTCGTCCCAGCGGAAAAAGTGGCGACAAGTCGCCGCACTCCACATTTTACCCTCGCCGCGCCAACTTTGACCGCCACTTCCAATCGCACCACCCCCACACCCTATCGTGGGTATGGACGTGAAGCGCGAAATTGATTAACAAGTGTGACAATCAAACGATGAGAACATCCGGTTATATGATGGGCTGTGCGAGCGTGGTTCTCTCGCTGGCAGTCGCGGATTCTGCTTTCGCGGCGAAAGTTGATTTCACACGCGATGTCCGCCCGATCCTCGCCAATCACTGCTTCAAGTGTCATGGGCCGGATGAATCCGCGCGCAAGGCGAAGTTGCGTTTGGACCTGCGCGACGAGGTCATCAAGCCTGCGGCATCGGATGAAGCGCCGGTTGTTCCGGGCAAGCCTGACAAGAGCGAACTGGTGCGGCGCATTTTAATCGAGGATGAAGAGGAGGTGATGCCGCCACCCGCCACCAAGAAACCGCTGACGCCGGAGCAGAAGGATATTCTTAAACGCTGGATTGCCGAAGGCGCGGAATACAAGGCGCACTGGTCGTTCGTCGCGCCCAAACTGGGATCGTTGCCCAAAGTGCGCGACAAAGCTTGGCCGCGAAACGCGATTGATAATTTCGTGCTGGCACGGTTGGAACAGGAAGGATTCAAGCCGTCGCCTCGTGCGGACAAATACACTCTGGCGCGGCGTGTGTATTTTGATCTGACGGGTCTACCGCCGACGCCGGAGCAGGCGGATGAGTTTGTGAATGACGCGTCGCCCGCAGCCTACGAGCGGCTTGTGGACAGGTTGCTCGCGTCACCGCATTACGGCGAGCGCTGGGCGCGGCGGTGGTTGGACCTTGCGCGTTACGCCGACACGAACGGCTACGAGAAGGATCGTCCGCGTTCCATCTGGGCGTGGCGCGACTGGGTGATCAACGCGCTCAACGCCGACATGCCGTTCGACCAATTCACCATCGAACAACTCGCGGGTGACATGCTGCCCAATGCCACGAGCGATCAGATTGTGGCCACCGGCTTTCATCGCAACACGATGATCAACGAGGAAGGCGGGATTGATACGCTTGAGTATCGGTTTTTGTCCATGGTGGATCGAGTGCATGTGACGTCCACCGCGTGGCTCGGTCTGACGATGGCTTGCGCGCAATGTCACACGCACAAGTACGATCCCATCCAGCACGCCGAGTATTATCGCTTCATGGCGTTCCTGAACAATGCCGTCGAGCCGACCGTCCCTGTTGTTGCGCCTCATGTCGCCGAGAAACGGAAGAAAAATCAGGAGCAGATTGCCGCCTTGGAAGCCGCGTTGGTGGAGAAGTTCCCGGTGGAAATCAAAATCACATGGCAGACGCCCGGTGTGGCGATGTTTGCGTCGCAGAATGGCGCGGACGGGGAGTTTTTATCCGATGGATCATTCCGGGTGACGGGAAAGAAACCGGACAAGGACACCTACACGCTCAAGTTTGAAGCGGGAACGCAGCGCGTCACGCATGTTCAAGTCGAAGCAATCCCCGACGAGAAAATTGACAAGGGCGGACCCGGCTATGGTGAGGCAGGCAACTTTGTCCTGAGTGAATTGGAGATGGAGGTGCAAGAATCCGGGAATACTGACGAGCCGCTCAAGGTGACGTTTGCGGGTGTGACCGCAGATTATTCACAGGAGAGTTTTTCTGAGAAGAATGTGATTGATGGCAAGACAGATACCGGCTGGGCGATTGGCGGAGGAGACGGCAAAAGTTCGAAACATCATCACGCCATCGTTGAGCTGGCCGAGCCGCTGGAGTTGAAAAAAACTTCGAGTCTCATCATCCGGCTTGTTCAGAATCATGGCGGTCATCAAATCCTGGGACGATTCCGCGTCAGCCTTGGAAATGAGTTGCCTGACAACACGGTGTCCGATGAGCGCCGTCGTGAGCTGCGTGATCGGGCGTTTGAGAAATGGACTGCTGATCAGTTGCCCGCTGTCGCCACATGGACACGGCTTCGCCCAGCGGCAGCCACGAGCAGCACGCCGATACTGACGATCCAAGATGACGACTCGATATTTGCGAGCGGCGACTTTACCAAGAGCGACAGTTACACGCTCACATTTCGCGATCTGCCCGCCGGGTTGAAAGCCATCCAACTGGAGATGATGCCGGATGATCGGTTGCCGAGAGGCGGGCCTGGGTCTGTGAACCATGAGGGGACGGAAGGAGATTTTTGGTTGTCGGACGTGAAGGTCAAAGCGGATGGCGGGTTGGTGCTGTTGACCAATGCCACGGAGAGTTACGCCAACGGTAAAAACACGGCTGCCAAAGCTCTGGATGATGACTTGCAAAGCGGATGGTCCATCAAAGAAGGTCAGGGCAAAACGCACACTGCGGTGTTTCAATTTTCAGAGAGCGTTACTAGCACGAACGAGTTGCGGCTGGAGATGGTTTGCGAAAAATATTACGCCGCAGGGTTGGGACGATTCCGGGTCTGGGTGACAACGGACGATCATGCCAAGGCTTCCGCGTTGAGCAATGAGGCGGTCACCATCCTCGCTAGGAATCGCGACAAGGAGAAATTAAAAT
>JAYUAV010000083.1:0-20208 GCA_043741175.1 Verrucomicrobiota bacterium | reverse complement strand
CAAGAAACGCGGCATCCGAGGCAAACAACTCAACACCAGTTGGGATCACGCTTACCTCCTCCGCCTCCCCGGCATCCCAATTTAGATGCGTCTGCCCTGGTTCACGAATGACACCAAGTGGCCCGACGGGTAAGCAGAGGGCATGTTCACCGCCCTCCTTCCGTCTTCCCCACTGCAGTCGCCAACGTAGAATAGGTTTTCATGACACAGGGTTTCGGATGGGTGAACACTACTGAAGCCGTCCGATAATTTCCAAAGAAATCAAAATTCTTTTCCCTGACCAAATAGTCTGAAGTAAGCCACGCGTTTGAACTGGCACTGGAGGAAACCAAACAATGGCCGGAGGTGCAGCAGGCGTTCCAAGATGCCTTTGCTCTATTCCGCGAACGTAAGGCCAGCGAAGCCCTGGCCCCATCAAAGTGAATCAAACCAAATCAAACCAGTTGGACCAGCAGCAGCGTGATTGGGACTGCGGTCGGGTTACACCCCATAGCTCCGTGCCCGCCCCTGACCTAGCGTAATTCCGCCGACCAAACGGAAAACAAATTTGGAACAACGATTATGAAATATAAGAGAATTCTGCTGGCCTTCCTCACTCTCGCCGCCGTTATGGTGGGTTGTGATAAGAAGCCAACCACTTCTCAAGAGATCGAGAAACTCCAAGCCGAAACGAGGGAAGTCGCACAGGATTTGAATGAACAGGATTATCCCTTCGCGCAAAAAACTGAGTTCACCGAAAAGTTGAAAGGCCAGTTGGCCGAGATCAATCGCGACCTGGATCAACTCTCCGCCAAAATCGAAAACTCCAGCGACGCGATCAAAGCTGAAGCCAGACCCAAACTTCAGGCGTTGCGCGATCAGGCGGCCAAGTTGAACACCCATCTCGACGGAGCCAAGAGCGCCACGGAATCCACTTGGAACAGCGTGAAGGTCGGCTCCAAGAATGCCTACGCCGAATTGAAGGATGGATTTATCAAAGCCCGCCATTGGGTGAGCGAGAAAATTGCGCCGTGAATCACGACCAAAAAATTATGAGTGCAGCGAAGTGGGTCATGCTTGCTTTGGGCGGTGGTGCGGTGCTTTTGGCAGTGCTTTTGGCAGGTTGTGTCCACGAGCACCGGGCGGTTTATGCACCGCCACCCACGCGGGATTACGTGGCAGCCAACATCGTGGTGCAAGACAACTACGTGTATTACCCCGGTTACCAGATTTATTTCAGCAGCAGCCGTAACCGATACATTTACATGGAAGGTCGCTCGTGGGTTTCGCGTCCTGCTCCGCCGCGCGTCCCGGTGGGAGTGCTGTTCGCCTCGCCATCGGTGCGGCTTGATTTTCACGACGCTCCGGAAATTCATCACTCACGAGTGATCCGGCAGTACCCGAAACATTGGAGACCACCGGGCGAAGATCGCGGCCATGGGCAGGAGAAACGGAACAATGAAAAAGGAAACGACCGGGAAAATCGCCGCTAGGTGATCATCACCCATCCACGCTGACACCCATCCACGAACAATCAATCCGTCATGAATACATCCAAAATTTCTTCATACAAAGAAACCGCCATCGCCGTGCGTCACGTATCCAAACTTTACGTGGCGGCGGTGTTGGTTGGATTGTTCTGCCTGAGTTGGGCTACGGTGGTACAGGCTCAATCTTCCGACGATGATACGCCCGGGGCGCAGGTGCTCACGCGCGGGCCAGTGCATGAGGCATTCGCTGGCATGGTCACATTTAATCCCGAGCCTGGGGTCGTGATCACGAAAGCCCCGCCCAACGTGATCGAAGAAGTGCCACCCGATGAGCGCCCCAAGGGTGACAACGTCGCTTGGATTCCAGGTTACTGGGGTTGGGATGATGAGCGCAGTGATTTCCTTTGGGTCAGCGGCACCTGGCGCGTGTTGCCGCCGGGTCGCGAATGGATGGCTGGTTATTGGGGTCAAACGCTGCAAGGTCACCAGTGGATTTCTGGCTATTGGGCGGACGCCTCAGTGCGTGAGACCACGTATCTGCCGCCGCCGCCCATGACCGTGGAAGTCGGCCCCAATATCGCCGCGCCTTCATCGGACTACGGCTGGACGCCAGGTTGCTGGATCTGGTATTCGGGGCGTTATGCTTGGAGTCCGGGATATTGGATGGCCGGTCGGTCGGATTGGGATTGGATGCCTGCCCATTATGTTTGGACTCCTCGCGGATATATTTTCGTGGGCGGCTACTGGGATTACTCCGTGGAGCGACGCGGCATTCTCTTTGCGCCCGTTTATTTTGAATCTGGAGTGTATGCCCGGCGCGGCTATTACTACTCGCCAAGGATCGTGATCAATCTGGCGGTGTTCCACGACCACCTCTTCCTGCGGCCCCGCTACCACCACTATTACTTCGGGGATTACTACGCTCCGAGCTACTACGAGGGTGGGTTCTACGCCTCATTCTCGTTTCAATCCAGCCGCCGCGGCTATGACCCGTTTTATTCACACCAACGCTGGGAACATCGCAGCGACCGCGACTGGGAACATCGCGTGGAATCGTCCTATCATCATCGCCGCGATCACGAAACCGCGCGTCCGCCGCGCACCTGGGCCGCACAGCGAAATATCAGTCCCGACACAGTGGACGTGAGAGACAACCGGGTGCTGGTGGCCTCGCCAATTGATCAGGTCACCAAAGGAAAAGATGGCAACATGCGTTTCCAGCCTGTGGATCGGGACGAAAGGCAGAAGCTCGTTGTTCGCGGTCAGGAAGTGCAGAAGTCTCGCGAGCAACGGCGGACACTGGAAACGATCTCGGCGGACGCGACACCGCGAAAACCGGGAGAAGCTATCCGTCCCGCCAATGTGCAATTACCCAGATCACCGATCGTAGGCAAGTCGGCCAAACAATTGGGAAGAAACGCCGCGCCGCCCGAATCGCAACCGACACCCAAGCCCGATCTGAAGCACCAGCCTAAATCTGAACCAACCGGTCGCCCGCAAAATGTGGAACGAAACAAACCTCAACCGGAACCGCGCCAGTCTGGGGCGGAGCGGAAATCCGTGCCGGGCCGGGAAGAAGTGACACCGCGCGAAAGGCCGGTTCAACAGGAGTCGCCGTCGCGCGCGAAGAAATCGGAAAAACCAGAGCCGGAAGAATCACCGAAGAACGACCGAAAGTTGGAGCAGCCATCGAAGCCAGAGCGGGAGCAAGGCTCCAAGGGTCCGCAAGGGAACGCTTCGGAAGAAGCGCAACGTAATCCGTCGGGATTGGAAAAGAAAACATCGCCGGAATCAGAACCCCGCGCGCAAGACCGCGCAGTGAAACCGCACGAAGAAACACAACGGAACACGGGCGAGACGAAACAAAAAGCGGCACGCGGATCCGACCACCCCCCAAAATTAAGGCCAGATCCGCAAGAAAAAGGTGCTGCGCGGCTTTTGAAATCCGACAGAGAGAAGGAAGATAAAGAGAAGGAAGGTAAAAAGAAGAAGTAGTCAATCCAGCCCCGGCGTGCCACGGCAGCATCTGTTATTGCGAACGGAAAAATGTGTGCCGTGTTTTCCTGTACCAGTCGAATCGAAGTCGGCCTGTTCCCGACCAGTGTTCCATTTCCTGCCTGTCCCAGCCATTCCGCCCTTCGGAATTTTCAAAAAGTATTTTAGAAAGGCAGTAGATTAAAGCCAGGTGAGGCTGGCTGCGATTTCGTTGTCGTCATCCTTCTCTTCGTTTGCAGCCTAATTCGACGACGAGGACGATCAGCGCGGCATCACTAGGCTCTAATCATACCCACCGTTAATGGTGAGCCCGGATAACCGGCACCACAGTCACCGGCGCAGGCACGGTGACCCCCGAATGACCGCATGTCTTCCGTGACCATGTCCACCTTCTGTCACAAGACACCCGGTCATGGTGAGCAGGGAGACAACCAAAGTTAATGATAGGATTTTTTATGTTCAGTGAGTGGCGTGTGGTATGGACGGCACTAAATTTTTCGTGCGATTGTGTAACCGCACAATCTGCTGCTGTTGGCCAAGCCGGAGTTGGCGCGGCACACAAACTCGGATCTGCAATCATGCGGTAGGGTTACACCCCATAGTGCATGGCTGATGCAGGGCATAGGATGGCGTGTATGAAAAAACCAATGACAAACCAAATACTAATCGGAAGCACCATCCTAATGCTGGCTTCAATGCCGGTCTTCGGGGCGGACACAATGGAAATGAGCCATAGAACTCATGATGATGGCGTAGGATTCTACCGGGCTCACGAACTCTCAATGGATTTGTTCGGCACTGGGTCCGTCGGCAAATACACACTGGATCATCTGTCCAGCAACAAAGTTCGGCACGACTCCGAGTTGGGTGCTGGCGTGGGGTTGACTTACTTCATGACCCGCACGCTCGGTATTGGCGTCGAAGCCTATTCTGAAAACGCTGACGGAGTGTTTATAGACAGCGCCTCGGCAAATCTGACCCTGCGTTTCCCGCTGGGTGAGAGTGCTTTTGCGCCGTATGTGTTCGGTGGTGGCGGAAACCAGTTTGACCTGAACAATGTGTGGTTCGGTCAGGCAGGTGGTGGTTTTGAATTCCGCTTCACGCACAATGTAGGTGTGTTCGCGGATGCCCGCATCGTTTGGCCGAATGAGACGCAATATTATGGCGTTGCCCGTGTCGGCATGCGGTTCACCTTCTAAGTCACATCTCCATCGGAGCGTCGGCGG
The DNA here is from genome assembly GCA_043741175.1 of Verrucomicrobiota bacterium. Taxonomy (GTDB): domain Bacteria; phylum Verrucomicrobiota; class Verrucomicrobiia; order Limisphaerales; family JADLHS01; genus JADLHS01. The sequence continues at coordinate 15,518 of JAYUAV010000083.1, read as the reverse complement.
AGAAGGCCGTCGGCGCTTTTTTCATTTTTACGATATGAAAGGAAACACATTGTTCTTCACCATGAACCGAGGGGTAGTGGGCCAGGCTTCCGGCCTGCCGCTGGGGCTTCTATCTGTCGAAACCAACTCGGACAAGATGCCCGCCGAGGCAGGCTGGAAGCCTGCCCCACTACAGTTGCGCTTCGCGCTCCCGTTCAGGGGTTCAACGCGCGAACTCTTGTTTCGGGGAATTCTCACTCTGCTTCTCGCCGCCGTCTTCACTACAGGTTGCAACAAGGAACAGCCCGCTACCGGGCGGATCTCAAAAATCAAAACGGAAACAAATGACGCCCTGCCTGAATTCAAAGAATACACGATTGCCCAGCTCACTGACTTCAGAGATAACATACCGGCGGGGTTGGCGGTGATTGACAATCGTCCTGATCAGATCGTCTCCGCAGAAGGTTTTAGTCAAGCAGCCATACCGCCCATACCGCAAAGCGTCACCTTGGCGTGGGATGCCTCGCCGTCGTCCAATCTCAAGTGTTATCGGATTCATTTCGGAACCAACAGGGCAAATTATGCATTCGTGACCAACGTGGGACTGGTGTTGACGCAAACGGTTGTTTTACCTCATCGAGATCGTTGGTTGTTCGCTATAACGGCTGTGGATGTGAATGGAGTCGAATCGCCCTTGAGCAATCAAACGCAAGCGAGCGACTAATCCATCAGTCCGGTTGAGCGGAACGAGACTGAGGCGCGGAATCAAATCAAACCTTGAACTAACAAGGCGGATTGTATGCGTGGCGCGCCTTCTCGGCGCGTCTGTTCTCAAAAAATAGCCGTCAATGGTGAACACGACCCGGCACGATGATCACCGGGGCGGGAATAATCACCGTGGAATGATGTCCGTATCTTCCGTGTCCATGCCCGTGCCCTCCGCGTTCTGCGATAAGGCAACCCGTTGTGGCGAGGAGAGAGACAATACAAGTTAGAATCAGGAGTTTTTTCATTGTGGTTAACTTTCTGAAGTGATTCTAGGCGGGGTGCGGGAGATTTCCATGGGGTGTAACCCTGCTTCGCATCACAACCGAGTTTTGTTTAGTTTAGCCGGAAGGATGCAGTAGGAATTGGGGAGCATACGCCTCTGGCGTGCGGTTGGCGGCGACCTGCCGCCAACTTGGTCCGCCTCAGTTCGTTCACCAAATGGTGGGGAAGATATCGAGTAACGAAGCCGACGGCGTCACGCCGTCGGCAGCACGCGGGACGCGTGCGCTTTCCAATTCCTACTGCATGATCCGGTTTAGCCGGAACTATCGAGAATGAGGCGATTATTTGCGCGCGCTTCCTGTAGTGATGACAGGTACGAACTCGATGCACGTCGCGAATTGACTTCATCCTGTCACCGCAGCTTCCTGTCGAAAAAATCTGCGATCAAATTGGAAAGCTCGGTGTTGTCTGGGCTTGATTTCAGTCCAAACGGGACGTAGCCGTGGGCGAAATTTGTTATCACGATAAAGGTTGAATCAACCCCGGCGGCCTTCAAGCGGGCGTCGAGTTCCGCCGACTGCTGCAAGTTCACCCAGTTGTCCTTGTCGCCGTGCAGAATTAAAAACGGCGGCGCTCGGCTCGAAATATACGTCACCGGATTGGCTCGTTCGAGGATGGGATCCGTTGTGTTCGTGGCCCCAAACGCGTCATGGATCAGCTTCAGGGTGATGAAATTGGAGTTTCCGTTCGCAAAGTCAGTCGGCCCATACATATCCACGACCGCTTGGACGCGGCTGGATTGATCGGTCCAGCCCGTTCCCTCAAATCCGGCACTGTCATATGTCAGCCCCAACAACGCGACCAGATGCCCGCCAGAGCTGTCGCCCATGACGCCGATGCGGGCCGGGTCCAGGCGGAAATCCTTGGCGTGAGCGCGCAAAAAGCGCACTGCACATTTCGCATCCTCGATCATAGCCGGGAATTTGTGCTGCGGTGCGAGCCGATAATTCATGGTCACCACCAGATAACCACGACGAAGCAGTTCGGAAGGTCCCGGCATCATGGATAACATGGACTTGGTGCCCATCTGCCAACCGCCACCATGCACGTACAGCACCACTGGAAGATTTCGCCCAGTTGCGTTGGTCGGGGAAAAAACATCCATTGTTAATTCCTCCCCGCTGGCCCGGCTATAAATAACATCGCTTTGAACCTTCGCTGCCACGGTTGCAGGCGCGGGTGGCTTCTCCCAAAACGTCAATGCCGAGCAACCCACGCACACGATCAAGAGAACCCACTGACTAAACGCGCAGGCGACCAACAGCAGGCGTCTGTTGAAAGCAACCAGCTTAGTTCTTTTCACATCACTCATTGAAATCAATCCAGCAAGTTTTACCACCCGGATTGACCCAGAAGTATAAGGTGTTCACCCCATTCAACGTGCAGATTGTCGCGTCTTGACGGCCAATTTGTTGAGTGGAGGCGCATGGCGACTCAACACCAAATGGTAAACGAGCAGGCTGCAGTAGGGTTACACCCCATAGTCTGATTGAGGACACCGATCTAGGCTCACCCTTGCCTCAGAAAGCAAAAACTGAAGCCACCATCATGTCGCGAAAAACTATTATCCTTACTTTCCTCGCCGTCGCTGCGTTCACGGTGGGCTGCGATAAACCGAATGCCACAGGTCAACAACCGGCCAAGGTTGAGGTCAAGACCGCCGAAATCACACGAGACATGAAGGATTGCACTTATGAACAAAGGGCCGAATTCATGGAGAAAATGCAGTGCCAGGTGACGGAGATAAACCATGACCTAGATCAGCTCGCTGCGAAGATCGAAAAGTCCAGTGACTCGGTACAGGCCGAAGCCAAGCCCAAGCTTCAAGCGTTGCGTGATCAAGCGGCCCAGTTGAGCAAACAGCTTGAGGAGGTCAAAAACGCGACGAAGTCCACTTTGGAAAACGTGAAGGCTGGTTACAAAACGGCACACAACGACTCGAAGGATGGTTTCAATCAAACACGCCAGCGGGTGAGCAAACAATTTGTGCCGTGAGGAATGGAAAGGATTTTTTATGAGAACAGCAAAATGGATCATGTTGATAATCGGAGGTGGCACGGTGCTTTTTGTCGTGCTTTTGGCGGGTTGTGTCCATGAACGGCGACATCGGGCAGATTATTCAGTGCCGCCGCCGGATTACGTGGAAGTGGGAGGCGTGGTACGGGACGACTACTACTATTACCCCGGTTACCAAGTCTATTACAGCAGCAGTCGTCACCAATACATCTACCAGGAAGGCAGCGTGTGGGTGACGCGACCCGCGCCGCCGCGCGTCTCGATTGATGTGTTGTATGCTTCGCCGTCAGTGAGGCTCGATTTCCATGACGCTCCGTCAATCCATCACTCAAGGGTGATTCGGGATTACCCGCGACACTGGACACCACCCGGATCGAATCATGGCAACGGGGAAGGCCGCGATGAAGACCGGAGTGAACGTAACAAGAAGGGCGGGAAGGGCCGCAACTAGCTTGGAAAAGAAAATCTAAAACGAGAAGTCAACGGCCGCAACCTCACCCGAAATATAATCTCATGAACAGAACCAAACACTTGATCGGTAAAATCGGAATCGCACTGTGCAGTGCGCTGATCGGATACACCGCCATGGGACAATCGTCGGTATCAGTCGGAGTGAGTGTGTCATTGCCATCGGTAGAGATCCGCGCCGAGAGCGACTTTTACGAACCGCTGACACCGCACGGGAACTGGGTTGTTATCGGCTCTTACGGTCGTTGTTGGCGACCTGGTCGTGTCGAGGTGGGTTGGCGACCTTACAGCGACGGCTATTGGCAACGCACGGACGCCGGTTGGTATTGGGTCAGCGATGAGCCGTGGGCTTGGGCCACGTATCATTATGGTCGCTGGAATTTTGAAGACGATTATGGCTGGTACTGGGTACCGCACACGCATTGGGCGCCAGCGTGGGTTTCTTGGCACAGCGGCGGCGGATACATCGGCTGGGCACCGTTGTATCCATCTGGTGTCAGAGTCATTTCACCACGGGCGTACGTCTTTGTTCAAGAACGGCATTTCACGGAGCGTGTTAGCCGTTCCACAGTTGTCGTCAATAATACCACCATCATTAACAAGACTGTGATCAACGAAGCTCCGGACACAGCAGCCATCGAGAAGGCAAGCGGACGAAGAGTTGAGGCAGTTCCAGTCCAAGAATTGCGCCACAAGCATGAAGCTGCGGTCGCCCCCAGACAACGGCCTTCAAAAGAGGCTGGCGAGAAAAAAGATCAGACGCCGGTTCGTAGCGAGGTTGAATCCCTTGAGAAGAAATCAGACGGCGTAACGCCTGAACCCGCTGCACCTGCTCCGAAGAAGCGCAAGTCCACACCCGTCGCTACCGAAACCAAGCCTGAAGCGGATCGTCCCCCGGCGATCAAGGAATCAACCCGGCCCAAGGCCGACAGGGGTGTAGAAAATCGGGAAGAGAACGGCAGTTCTGCCGACAAGAAAATTGAGCGACCCGAGGGGGAAAAGCCTGCCACGCGAGACAACAACGGAACGAAACCGGCGGAAAAAGACCGCAAAAACAAACCCAAATAATGGTCGGACGTGATCTGGCGGATATGGAATCTGCAATAAAACCCCCGACGTTAGAGGCGAATGATGACTCGATCAGTGCAGTCCCACCTCGTGCAGGCGGATTCGGCGGTAAACCGATCACCGCTGAACCGCCGATCACCACCACAGCCTCGAAAGCGTCACCGGTGCAAATCGTCTTGATGGTGTTGGGGACGATTGCCTTCCTCTATTTTGCGCGTCCTGTAATCCTGCCGATCTTCTTGGCGTGTGCCGCTGCAATGACGTTGAAACCGCTCATCCGTTGGGCGACCTGCTGCCACATTCCGCCGGCACTCTCCGCCGCCGTCGTGCTTTGCCTGCTCGTATCCGCCATCGGAATCGGTTCCTTCCAACTGGGCCGTCCGGCGTTGATGTGGATGAATGAAGCCCCGCAACACATGGCCGACTTGAGACAACGGGCTCTAACCATTTTTCCGCGTCTCGGCCGATTAAGTCAGGCTGCTGCTGCCGTGAACGACCTAGGCGCGACGGAGGAGGAAATGAAAGCGGAACAAAAAAAGTCGCCGACGGTAGAGGTCAAAGACAGCCGTGGCACCAGTTCGATCCTTAACTGGACGGGGACTTTACTCATGGGTTTGGGTGAGACGCTCGTGTTGCTTTATCTGTTGCTGGCCTCGGGCGACTTGTTCCTGCAAAAGTTCGTCCATGTGATGCCCACCCTGCACGACAAAAAACGCGCGGTCGAAATCAGCCATGAGATTCAACAGAACATTTCCAATTATCTGTTCGCTGTTTCGCTGATCAACCTTGGCATGGGTCTCGTCGTGGGTGGCGGTCTCTACTACATGGGCGTGCCCAACGCCGCGATGTGGGGGCTGTTCGTGGCAGTGTTGAATTTTGTTCCCTACTTCGGCCCCGTCGCCGGAGTCATCGTGTTGGGTATCGTCGGACTTCTTACATTCGACACCCTAGGGAAAGGCCTCCTGCCACCTGTCTGGTATCTGCTGTTGCACACGTTGGAGGCGAACTTCATCACGCCAATATTGATGGGTCGCCGTTTCACTCTGAACCCCGTGGTCATCTTTGTTTCATTGATCTTCTGGACGTGGCTCTGGGGTGTGCCCGGCGCTTTGTTGTCAGTGCCGATCCTAGTTTCGATCAAAGTCGTCTGCGACCGTGTCCCCGCCATGTCGCATGTCGGCGAACTTCTTTCCCGATGAGCCAGCAACCTACCATCACAGGCCGCCAATGAATCATACTGCGGAAAAAACAGTGAACCGGGCGGGCGCGTGTGGCCACCTCGTTCTGCAAACACTGGCGGGCGTGGGCAACTTCGCTCGGGCGCAGTGGGATGAGGTGAGACATGCGGCGGCGGTGATTGGAACGGTGCTTTTCACCGGTGTTCGACCGCGATACTGGGGGCGCGCATTGCGGTCAGCATTGGCGCACCAGATACTGACCATCGGCGTCGAACCGCTCTGGTTTGTCAGTGCGGTCGCGGCGTTTGTCGGCATGTCGGTGGTGGTTCAGCTCACCTTCTGGATCGGACAAACGGGGCAATCACAACTGCTGGGGCCGCTGCTGGTGGCCGTCGTCGCGCGCGAACTCGGGCCGGTGCTGATCAATCTCATTGTGATCGGGCGTAGCGGCAGTGCGATGACGACCGAACTGGGCGTTCTCAAAACCAACGGGGACGTCCGCACGCAGGAAGCACAAGGTGGCGATCCGTTCCTGCTTCTCGTGATGCCGCGCGTATTGGGCATGGCTGCGGCCACATTTTGCCTGACGATCATTTTTATTCTCGTCGCCTTTGCGAGCGGTTACGTGTTCGCGGACTGGATGGGAAAGGGCAGTCGTGATCTGCTGTTATTTGCGGACACCCTTTCCAACGCGATTCAACCCAAGGATATTTTCAACATCATCGCGAAGAGCATCGTGCCCGCATTGTTTGCCAGCGCGTCGTGTTGCATCGGTGGGTTGGGTGTCCGCGATTCGGTGGCGGAAATCCCACAAGCCACGCAACGAGCACTCACCCGCTCTGTGGTCGGACTTTTTGTCATCTCCGCCGTGGTATCATTGCTGACTTATCTTTGACCATGAACGAAACAACCAACATTCCCGAACCTTCGCCCTGTGATAACCCGGGCCAACGGCTGAAAGAGCGTTTCCAATTCCGCCGCGTCAACGAAATCACCGGCACATTCGTCCTCATCGTTGTCGCCGCGCTGATCGCCGTCGTCGTGTGGACGGGCCGCAGCCAGCGCTGGTTCAAGAGCAATGTCATGGTGCGGATTTCCTTGCCCGAGGCCGGCGCGGCGGGCATCCGGCAGGGATCGGAGGTTTACTTTCTGGGCACACTCGTGGGCACCGTTTCTGACATCGTTCTGGATGAGAAGGGCCGCATTGAAGCCGAGACGAACATCCGGCGTGATTTCTTCCGCTTCGTGCGTGCGGATTCATCAGCGGTCGTAAAAAAGAAATTCGGTGTGGCGGGCGATTCGTTTTTTGAGATCTCGCGCGGCGAGGGCCAGCCGTTGCCGGAGGAGAATGCTTCCATCGTCTGTAAGGAACAGGTTCAAAGCGCGCTGGAAGCGGCTGTCGAGGAAGTCCGCCGCGAAGCGATGCTCGTGTTAAAGAAAGTCAACGGCGGCCTGGACACATGGACCACGCTCGGATCGAACCTCATCACCACCCGCGCTCGGTTGGATCAATTGGTCGGGCGCATGGACGACCTGGTCACCGATGTTCAGGCGGGGAAAGGCACTGTCGGCAGATTGATGACCGACACCGCTCTGGCGGACGAGGCGCAACATCTCCTAGTGCAGGCGAACGAGGCGATGAGTGAATTTCAGCGCGTGGTGACGAATCTGCATGACACGGTGAAGAATGTCCGGGACGGCACAACGCGCCTGCCAGAAATCACCGACTCCGTGGCCGACGGAACAAAAGCCCTGACCGGCCTTTTCCTCCAAACACAGGCCTCGATGCGCGAACTGGAGCGGTTGATTGAAGCCATGCAACGGCACTGGCTCCTGCGCAAATACGTGAACAAGACAAACCCGCCGCCCACCCACCCATCGCCTCAATCTGCTAGGCCGGAAAGGAAGCCGATTAAAGAGCTCCGTTCGCCGGCGGATTCAGCGCGCTGAGCCTGCACGGATGTCTGAGGCAGTTGATACCGTGATAAAACGCATGAACCTCATCGCCCGATGCCGACGACTCGTAGTCCGTCTGAAGTTGCACGGCGCACAGAAACCCGTGGTTGCTGTGGTGGGCGGCAGCGTGGTGCTGGTCGGTATCGCCATGCTCGTGTTGCCCGGCCCGGCGTTTCTGGTCATTCCCCTAGGGCTGGCGATTCTGGCGACGGAATTTTTATGGGCGAGACGCTGGTTGAAGAGGGCGCGGGCGATGATTCCGAATGGCAACAAGCAGACCGCAGGATTTTCCTGGCCACCCGCACTGTTGATTCCTCATCGCTACTATCTGCTGATCCTCGGAGTGATTTTCAGCATCTGGTGGGTGGTGATGGCGATCCACCCATTTGAGCGCAATGCCTGGCTGTTGGAGAATGCGCTCGTTCTTGCGGGGGTTGCGTTGTTGGCGATGTTCCATCGCCGGTTGTTGTTCTCACGCGTGTCTTACACGTTGATCTTCATTTTCATGTGCCTGCATCAGGTGGGCGCGCATTACACCTACTCGGAGGTGCCCTACGATGTGTGGTTCCAACACCTCACCGGACGAACTTTCAACAGCTTGGTCGGTTGGGAACGCAACCAATTCGATCGCGTCGTACATTTCGGTTACGGCCTGTTGCTCGCCTATCCGATCCGCGAAATTTTCCTCCGAGTGGTCAACGTGCGCGGGTTCTGGGGCTATTTCCTGCCACTGGACCTGACGATGTCCACGTCCATGCTGTACGAGTTGGTCGAGTGGGCCACCTGCGTGGTGTTCGGCGGCGATCTCGGCCAGGCGTATCTCGGCACACAGGGCGATGAGTGGGATGCACACAAAGACATGGCACTAGCCAGTCTCGGCGCCGTCATCGCCATGAGTATCACTGCGGCCATCAACTGGCGTTTCCAGCGAGACTTCGCACGGGAGTGGGCCGAAAGCCTGCGGGTGAAACACAAAGCTCCGCTCGGTGAGGATGAGATGGCGCGAATGGCGAAAAAGAACAAGTGAGTCAGTCACCGGCGAGCACCGCGAAAAGCTCGGTAGGGTTACACCCCATATCCCATCATCCGTCGCCGACCTACCGTGCTACTCGTGTTAAGAAACCAATAACGCAACAAATAAAATAAATATGAAAATCAAATCCTCCTACACGCTCGCACTCTTAATGGCTACGAGCACATTGTTAGTCACCAGCACGTCATTGCGCGCTTCCGACATGGATGACCGCATCGAGTCCTCGGCAAAGAAGTCGCACGTGTTCAAAACCTACCTCAAGAATGACTCCATCAAGACCGAGTCTAAGAACGGTGTTGTGACCTTGACCGGCACAGTTGCGGAAGAGTCCCACAAATCGCTTGCGGAAAACACGGTGGAAAGTCTGCCGGGAGTCACGAGCGTGGATAATCAGTTGAAGATCAAAGCTGGCAATCCGCCCGAACATTCGGATGGTTGGGTCAGCGCAAAGGTGAAGAGCACACTTCTGTTCCACCGTAACGTGAGCGCCTCAGGAACTGACGTGTATGTGAAAGACGGAGTCGTCAGCCTACGCGGCGAAGCCTCCAGCCAGGCCCAAAAAGACCTGACAGAAGAATACGCCAAGGATGTCGAGGGCGTCAAAGCAGTGAAGAACGAAATGACGATCGCCACAACTCCCGCCAAAGAAACGGTCGGCGAAAAGATTGATGACGCCTCCATCACAGCCCAGGTCAAATCGTCATTGATGTTTCATCGCTCCACCAGCGCACTGAAGACGAAAGTCGCGACGCAGGATGGCGTGGTGACAGTCAGCGGCATCGCCAAAAACGACGCCGAAAAGAGTCTCGTCACCAAGCTGATCTCCGACATCAACGGCGTGACCAGCGTGATCAACAACATGACCATCACCGTGCCAGTGGCCACGAACTAAACCGATCGATCACTGCGGGCTGGCGCAAAAGTGCATCGGCCCACAGTGACCAGAATCAACTCAAAGGAATTTTATGTTATACACAATTGCGGTAGTGCTGATCATTTTGTGGTTGCTGGGCTTGGTAGGCAGTTACGCGATGGGCGGGTTCATTCACATCCTGCTGGTGATTGCGGTTGTGATGATTCTTGTGAACCTCATCTCCGGTCGCAAGGTGGTTAGGTAAGTGGCAGCCAACTGACAATCCGATTATATGAACACAAAAACCACTGCTGCCGTCATCCTGATCACGCTCGGAATCGTGGTGCTTGGTTACTCGGGTATCACCTTCAACACCCCGGGCAAGCCTGTCGAGTTTCTCGGCATGCGCATTGAAACCACGGACAGCCACTTCATCCCGCCGGTCGTTGGCGCTCTCTGCCTCGTCGGCGGAATCGTGCTGCTGGTGGTCAAGCCGCGAAAAGTCTGACCTGCGGCCGACAACAACCAGCATGATCTCGAACCACACCATTTCTGAAGTCGAGGTCACCACAACAGCCGACAAGACAAAACATTTTCGGCGGTTGAAATCGGTCGAGTTGGTGTGTCATGGCGATTTCGTTGTAGGTGAGTGTGGAGGATTTGAACCATGGGAAGGGCCGACTGGTTTTCGGGCTGATTCATTTGTGAAACCGATTTATCGGCGGGCCGCAAGGCGTTCGACCACTATCAGGAAATGATATTGAACATGCTGAAGCTCATTTACCTGACGTTTGTTGATCTGGCCAGACAGGTCTGGTCGCTCCCCAAAACAATCGGGAACGGATTCAAGCAACGGCAGCGGCAGGGAGTCTTGGAAGACCTGGAAGTCGAACGGCTCGACCGTATCCGCAATCCTTCGAAATACCGCGGGAAGGAAATTTGACGCGTATGCGGTGTCAGTAGCGGACGTAAACGCCGGAATTGGTTCTAGGTGAATATCGGCGCGCGGCGCATGATGCCAATCGTCGGCAAAGGCGAGTTTGCCCGCGCGACATCAAGCCCCATGCAGCCTCCATCTACTATACGCAAGGTCGCGTTTCTCGGCGATTATCTGCCGCGCAAATGCGGCATCGCCACGTTCACAACGGATTTGCGCTGCTCAGTGGCGAAGGAATTTCCCGCGCTGCAATGTCTCGTCGTACCGGTCAATGATCTCGCGGATGGTTATGATTATCCGGCGGAGGTGCGGTTTGAAATCGCGGAGCAAGACCTGCCATCTTACCTGCGCGCGGCGGATTTTCTGAACATCACGGATGTGGATGTGGTTTGCGTGGAGCATGAGTTCGGCATCTTCGGCGGGCCAGCAGGCAGTCATGTGCTGGCGTTGCTGCGCGAATTGCGGATGCCCATCGTCACCACGTTGCACACCGTACTACGCGAGCCTAACCCGGAACAACGCCGCGTGATGCGCGACTTAATCCGACTCTCGACGCGGCTCGTGGTGATGAGCGAACGCGGGCGCGAATTTCTGCTCGATGTCTATCAAGCACCCGCCGCCAAGATTGATCTCATCCCTCATGGCATTCCCGACATGCCGTTCGCCGACCCGAATTATTTCAAGGATGAGTTCGCCGTGGCGGGCAAACAGGTGCTGCTCACGTTCGGATTGTTGTCGCCGAACAAGGGTATCGAGTATGCACTGCGCGCGTTGCCGGACATCATCCGCGAATTTCCCAACGTCATTTACATCGTGCTGGGCCAGACGCATCCGAATCTGTTGCGTGATGAAGGCGAAGCTTACCGCTTGGGACTGGAACGGCTGGCGAAAGATCTCGGCGTGCAGAAGCACGTTGTGTTCTTCAATCGTTTCGTCGAGCTGGAGGAACTCATGCGCTTCATCGGCGCGGCGGATATTTATCTCACGCCGTATTTGACCGAGGCGCAGATCACGTCGGGTACACTGGCGTATGCGTTCGGCGCGGGCAACGCCGTGGTGTCCACACCTTACTGGCATGCGGCGGAATTGCTAACGGCGGAGCGCGGCAAACTAGTTCCCTTCCGCGACGCACCGGCCATCGCGGTTGCTGTCGTCGAGTTGCTACGCGACGAACCACTGCGCCACTTGATGCGTAAGAACGCCTACAAACTTGGGCGTGACATGGTGTGGAGTCGCGTCGCGCAACTCTACGCAAAATCATTTGAGCAAGCGCGGCAGGATCACAGTTTCGTCGGCAGAAAATCTTCCCCGATCAAGACACTCGACGAACAGCCTGGGCAATTGCCGGACTTGAAGCTGGATCATCTGTTTCGCATGAGCGATTCCACCGGCATCTTTCAACACGCGAGTTTCACCGTGCCGAATTTTGCGGAGGGTTATTGCACGGATGACAACGCCCGCGCGCTGGTGCTTGCGGTGATGTTGCATAAGTTGGGTTACGAGTCACCGCAACTCTGCGCGCATGCCGCCACTTACGCGGCGTTTCTCAATCATGCCTTCGACCGACAGCGCGGCCGCTTCCGCAATTTCATGAGCTTCGACCGGCGTTGGTTGGAGGAGGTCGGCTCGGAAGATTGTCACGGTCACGCATTGTGGGCGCTGGGAGTCTGCGTATCGCAGGCCGGGCAAGGCAGCTTTCAGATGCTCGCAGCGGAGTTGTTCGAGTTGGCGCTGCCCGTGGCCGCCGGATTCACCTCGCCGCGCGCGTGGGCGTTCACGCTCATCGGCATTGACGAATATCTGCGGCGCTTTAGCGGCGACCGGCGAGCGCATCAAATCCGCGAAACGCTCACCGCCAAACTCATCCAACGCTACGCCGATGCCGCCACGGACGAGTGGCAATGGTTTGAAGAAGTCGTCTCTTACGCAAACGCCAAACTGCCGCACGCGATGATTCTCAACGGGCGCTGCCTCAACAACGCCATGATGCTGGAACTAGGCCTGAAAACCTTGCGCTGGTTGGTCAAGGTGCAGACTACCCAGACCGGCGCGTTCCGGCCCATCGGCTCGAATGGATTTTATCAACGCGGTCAGTCGCCCGCGCAGTTCGATCAACAACCCATCGAAGCACAAGCCACAGTGTCCGCTTGCATCGAAGCGTATCACGCCACGAACGATCCGTTCTGGGTCGCGGAAGCGCGGCGCGCGTTCGAGTGGTTTCTCGGTCGCAATGATCTCGGCCTCGCGCTCTACGATGCGGGCACGGGCGGTTGTCGCGACGGCCTGCATGTGGATCGGTTGAGCCAGAATCAAGGCGCAGAATCCACGTTGGCATTCCTGCTCGCACTCGCGGAAAAGCGCGCGTTGCAAAACACGCTCACCAGCTTTAAGGAATCTCCTGTCACGTAATCATAACATATTTTGAAAACCACCATCCTCCACGCGAAACGCATCGGGCCGACACTGATCCCGGATCGTTCGCGCGTGCTGCTGCGTCCGTTCCGGCCCAGCACGGATGACATCTCGCGGCACATCGTCGCCCGGGTCATGGCTTTGCCTGAGGAAGAAGTTGTCAGGTTGCTGGCTCAGGTGATCGGTGAATTCTCCGACCGGCACGAACGGGTAGAGGATTTTTTCCGCAAACGCTTCGCGCAGGTGAAGATTCATCTGGATCCCGAAGCGTCGCCGTCGTCCGAGCGACAGATGCTCATCGGGGCTTTCTTCTCGCACGAGTATTCGCCGGAGTCGGCGGCGCTGTTCAATCCGTCCATCGTGCCGCATCCTGATCAAAGCGGCCTGGCCAAAGGCGTGTTGCGTTTCATCATGAGTCTGCGCGCCACGGGCGAGGGACACATTTCTTCCATCACGTTCCGCACCGGCAAAGTCAGCGCGCAACATCGCATCACGCTCGCGCCCGCCGTGCCGTTTGTGACCGAGCCGGAGCGCGTGCCCAATGCCGCCTACGCCAAGGGATTGTTCACGCATAAACTGGAAGAGGCCGGCGTGCAAAATGATTTTTGCAAACGCGTGCTGGCCCAGTTGCACGAGGATTTCACATTGAAGGATCTGCACACGGTGCTGGCGGCATCCGGTCTGACAGAAACTTCCGATGCCACGGCCGCGTGGGCCGCGCGCGGGATTCTGCTGCTGGCGGAATCAAATTACGAAGTGAACTTCGCGCCGGACAGCCGGGTTTCGCAGCGCGTGTTGTTTCCGTCCGCGCCCAGCCAGAGCAATGGCATCGAAGACGCGCGCTTCGTCCGCTTCCAAAACGACGATGGCAGCTTCACCTACTACGCGACCTACACCGCGTACGACGGCAAGATCACGTTGCCGCAATTGCTGGAGACACCGGACTTCGTGCATTTCAAGTTTCGCACGCTCAACGGCCCCGCCGTGCAGAACAAAGGCATGGCGCTGTTTCCGCGCAAGATCAACGGTCAATACGTGATGCTCTCGCGGCAAGACGATGAGAACATTCTGCTGATGTTCTCGGACAACATTCATTTCTGGCAGACGCCGAAAGTGTTGTTGTCGCCGACAGAACCTTGGGAATTCATCAAGCTGGGCAACTGCGGTTCGCCCATCGAGACGGAAGCGGGCTGGCTGGTGTTGAGTCACGGTGTCGGCGCGATGCGGAAGTATTGTCTCGGTGCGTTCCTGCTCGACTTGAACGATCCCACGCAGGTCATCGGTCGCCTGCGCGAACCGTTGCTCGCTCCGAACGAATCCGAGCGCGAAGGCTACGTGCCAAATGTGGTGTACACCTGTGGGGCACTACTACAAGGCCGCGAACTCATAATCCCCTACGCGATGAGCGACTCCGCCACCAGCTTCGCCACTGTTGGCTTGGATGATCTGCTGGCGGCGATGGAATAAGGTTGGGACGGAATCGCCATCCGCAATTTGTTCCGGACATATCTGTGATAACTTTTTCCGGCGGAAATTACGGTTGGACGGTTTTTGTCCTACCCATGTGGTCATGCTGCGGGTGTATGAAAAATCGAATTGAAGTGAAGCCGTGTGTTTGGTGGTGGAGTTTGTCGGATGGGGAGTGGTGTTTGATCTGGAGTGTGATGCGTGTGTTGCGGAGTGCGAAGCGGAGTCAGATTTTGGATGTTTCGCGCGCGGCGGTAAAATGGGAACAGGGGATCGGGCTGACCTTCTCACATCCTGGCTGGAACTGTATCGCGATTGGTTTCAGGAAAACGTGCTGACGTGTCGCTGGACTGAACAGCGCGTTGTTTCCAATCAGTTCGGTTATGCGGGCACGGCAGACTTGCTGATCGAACACAAGGTTCACGGTCTTTGCATCGTTGATCTCAAGACGATGAAGATCAATCCTACGCCGCCGCTCGACAATTTCTCATCATGCTTTGTCGCTCCACCGAAAACAGCGAAGAACCGAATTTTTCATACGACACGCGTTGTGGACGAGCGTCCCTCACCCCACTGAGACGATCCGCGCGGGTTGTTTCTTGCCCGCCAACATTAGCTGCGGACGATCACCCTGCTTCTTCTCCATGAGTTGCGCGCCGAGTGGCGATTGGGGCGTGATGACGAGAATTTCCTTTTTGTCCTGCACCACTTCAGTGCCGCCCGCGCGTGGGCCGATGAAATAAAATGAAACCTCGCCGCCCATCTCCAACTCCACCAACGCGCCCACGCCGACACCTTCGCTTGCGGAAAACTTCCGCAAGCCCAACTTTTCGAACTCCTCGATGGATGTCTCCAACTCCGCCGCTTGCTTGGATTGACCGCGAGCGAGATACGAGGCTTCGAGTCCGCGAGTATCGTATTTGTTTTCTGCTTTGCTCGACTCGTGCGTGGCTTCGGTGCGCGACGCTTGCGCGGCGCGGAAATAGACGGCCAGTTCCTCGTTGAGTTTGGCAATGATCTTCTGGATGAGTGCGCGCTTGTTCATTCTTGCGGGCGAAACAATATGCAAAACGAATGGCGGATGAAATAGAGAAGCGTAAA
>JAYUAV010000082.1:0-1784 GCA_043741175.1 Verrucomicrobiota bacterium | reverse complement strand
CACTCCGTGCGCGCCGTTCCCTGCCAGACACACGACGGCGCGCACGGAGTGACGCGCCCTACCATCAAACACCCCATTCGTGTTCATTCGTGTTCATTCGTGGTTTCAATTTAGTCATGAGCACGCCTTTCAAGATCACTGTCGTCACGCCCTGCTTCAACAGCGAGCACACCATCCGCGAAACGATGGAGAGCGTGGCTCGCCAGAAGCATCCACACATTGAACACATCGTTTTCGACGGCGGCTCGAAGGACGGCACGCTCGGAATCCTGAAAGATTTCCCGCATCTCAAATGGTTCTCGGAAAAAGATGAGGGTCATTATCACGCGATGAACAAAGGCATCGCGATGGCTACTGGCGATGCCGTGGCGATTCTCAACGCGGATGACTGTTACTGCGATGGCATTTTGGAAAAAGTTGCCGCCGCGTTCGAGGCGCATCCTGAATGGGACGCGCTGTTCGGTGACATCATTTTTGTGGACGGCGGCGGCGCGGAAATCTTCCGGCGTGAAGAAGCGTGCTGGGACGCGCAGATCGTGCGATTCGGTTTCGGCCTGGCGAATCATCAGGCGTTGTTCGTCCGCAAACGCACTTACGACAAACTCGGTTTGCTGCGCCACAAGGATTTCAAGAACTGCTGCGACTACGAGTTTCTCGTCCGTCTCGCGCACAACAAATGCAAGGTGGGTCACATCAAAGAATACGTCGTCCGCTACCGCTACCATCAATTCGGTCAGTCAGCCGACAACCGCATCGTGGCGAACATGCATCGCGAATCTGAAGCGATCCGGAAGGAATACGGCGTGCCCGTGGGCGCACTTGGCAAACTCCTCGGCAAATACGCCCGTTTGAAACGTCAGATCCAAAAACTTTTCCTGCTCGGCAAGATGGACATCGTCCCCGGCCACGTAAAACTTGCCCGGCACATGCGCGAGAAGACGGAGTTCTCGTCGAACATCGGCTTGGATAAGTTGGGTAAGAGTTAACCCGACTTCCCAGCCAAACCCTGAACGTTTGTAGGGAATTCCCTGAATATGCTTATTTCCCGCCATGCCGATAGACTCCTTGGTATGACCATCAAGATAGATAGCCAGACGACCGGAGCAACCGTGATTACCTCGGTTGGATATGGACAGCCGGCACGCATCATCATCGCGGACTCTGACACCGCGTTCATCAGCAGTCTGAGCAACTACCTCACCGCGCAACCCGGCTTCAACGTCGTTGCCAAAGTGGAATCTTGCGCCGACGCGTTGATATGGTGCGAAGAGCTGACGCCGGACGTTTTGATTTTGGATTGGCATCTGATGTTTGAAGGATTGCTGCCTGCCAGCATGAAAGGCGTCCCCTTTCTCAAACAAATCAAGTCTCTGAAAAAAGCTCCGTCGGTGGTCATCGCCTCGCGACTGAGCTTGGATGATCATCGCAACACCTCGATCCAAGCGGGCGCAGATGAGTTCATGCCCAAGGCCAAATTCCCGCAACTCGTTCGCCCGATCATCTCCCGCCTCGTCCCGCAGTTCTGATCTGGAACGGTTCGGCTGCCTGCGCTGCATTCCATCCGGACAACGCTGAGGATTTTTTATAAGGAATCCAAGAATCCAAGAAGGCAACCAAATCAATTTCGGTCTTCCTGCATTCCTTATTCAACCTCTTAGTGGGCGCATCTTGACACTGCCCCCGGAGCGCGGCCTTCAGGCCGCTTCAACGCCCGAGTGTCAGTGGATGAAATGCTTGGCCTGCGTGCTTCCGGACGGTGAAGCGGCGTAAACGCCGCGCTCCGA
>JAYUAV010000081.1:0-9549 GCA_043741175.1 Verrucomicrobiota bacterium | reverse complement strand
ATATTCCATGATGCCGGGATCGGCGATGCCGTTGCGATTGTCGTCGCTCTCGCTGGGGTCAAGCACGCCATTGCGATTCACATCTTCGCCGAGGAGGATTTCCATCGTCGCGCCGTTCACGAGACGCAATTCATCAAGCGAATCGAACGTCGCGTTCTTGCAGTAATACGCCGGACGTAGCCGCGCATACGTGTCGGCCTCTGCGCCATTGGCCGTCACGTCTTCATTGGCGTCACGCCAGTCAATGATCGCGGCGGCGAGTTCTGGCGTCATGCGCGGGAGTAACTCCAGCATTTCGGCGGTGACGTTCGTGTTGTTGATGTTCAGCTTCGAGCCTTCATCCACGAGGCCGAACGTGATTTCGTTCGGCGTTGCCTGACCATCCGTGCGACCGATCAACCAGAAGTGCGCGTCGGCTACGGCTACCGCTTCGTTCGCGTAATCGGTGTAGTAAGGCACGATGCCATTCGTGGCTTGTTCAACCAAAACTTTCGCGACATAACGCGCCGCGCCTTCGATGGCCTGCTCGGCAGCGAGCGATTGAACGCGATTGTCGGAAGCGCGTAATTCAGAGCTCATGGAGTTTCCGAAATACAACGTGATGGCCACCAGCCCCAGCGCGATCCACAACACGATGATGAGGACGGAGCCGTTTTGGACTGCGTCGGCAGAGCGGAGCGGCGACGACGCCTTCGCGTTCTTTTGCAAACTGACGCGCACTTCCAAAGCGGTGTCGCGCTTCGCTTGCCACCGCAGTCCATGACGCGTCGGATTATTGACGGTCACTTTCATTGCGCTCCTCCAGCCAGTGAGTTGGTCAACAACACCGTCGTGATCGGCACCAGCAATTCCAGCGGCTCACGCGAAATTTTTGCGGACTGATTCTCCGTCGCGAGCTGCACGCGAACCTTCACGGCTTGAGGCAAACCCACATCGCCCGCGCTCGTGTCCCAAGTCTTCCGCCAGTCCGTGCCGTTATAGCAGAGGAACTCCACGCTCTCGACATCGCTCATCAGGAATTGCTCATCCTCCTCGGTGGTCGTCGTGGCGAGAACATTCCGCGTGATGACGCGAACCAAGTCTTGTCCCTTTGCTGTTGTGCGATCCGCCGCCGCGACGAGTCCGTAACGGACTTTTTGCAGATCGCTCCACGGCGCGTCGTCGCCGATGACGCCGGTCGTTGTGTAAAATTCCAAACTGCCCACTTGCGACGAACCCAACCCGCTGCTGCGCCCGCCGGTGATGAAGTTGCGCGGGAGCAAAGTGGAGTTGGTCATCGGCTGCACCGCGCCTTGCAGATCGTGGCGCAGCATCGCGAAGGCTTGATTCAGCGGCGCGCGCGCATCCACGGCGCGACTTGTGGCGTGTTCCAGTTTCAGCGCGCTGAAGAACACGGTGTTGATGGCGAACAACACGATGGCAAAAATGCCGACGGCTAAGAGAACTTCGATGAGAGTAAACGCACTGCGTGAATTTTTGCGTCTGCGGTTCGTTAGATGGGAAACATTCAACGCCCAACATTCAACATTCAACGTCGAACGCTCCGCGCAGACACCCGTCTTGGATGTTCGGCGTTGAATGTTGAATGTTGAATGTTTTCTCACGTTATTCACTGCGTATTTGCCAGCGTGCTCAGTTGCACGGCATGATCCTGTCCCTGCACCGGGAACGTCACTTCCACGGACAACAACTGCATCGCGGATTGCGACCACGACTCCGTGCGCAGCGTCCAGCGATACTCGCGTTCGGCTTCGTTGATCGTTCCGCTCGATGCGGATTTGTTCCAGTTTGTTGTCACGATGCTTTCGTTCAAAATCTTTTCCGCTACGCGCACGGCCTCACGCTTGCGTTCCGCCAGCTCGCCCGCGCGACTCGCGATCCGCAAGCCCTGCACGGCCACCGGAATCACGATGGCCATGAACATCAACGCCGCCAAAACTTCGGCGAGCGTGAAGGCTGCTTCCGACGCGCGGCGTTCACGCCGCTTCAATGTTCCAAATGGAATCATGCCGGGCGTTTCAAGTGCCACGGCAGTGACGACGTTGAAGCGGGCTGAAGCCCGCGCTCCGGGGACTTCAACGTCGTTTCGTGACGCGCTGCGTTTCGTGGCTGCGAATTTCATAATTCAACCGGTTCACCGTCAACCCAACCCAAAGCGATCCGCCATTGCGCTCCATCAGGCGAAAGCTTTCCGGGCTACTCTCGCTCACGCTGCCGTCCGGCTCGAAGCGAATGTGCGGCAACGACGCGTGTTTGCTGTTCATCTCTGTGGCGTTGCCGAAAAGCGTGCTGCTCGTGATCACGCCTTGCGCCGAGTCGCCCGCGCCGATCTCCGCCGTCAAACTTCCATCAAGGACGTATTCGACCGCCTTGGAATCTTGATCCGTGAAACTTAAATCCGCTTCGAGTCCGTAAGTTCGTTGATTCAAGTCCACCCACAGATTCATCGGAATCCCCTCGGACGCGGCGCGGCTTTGGCCAAGTCGCGTCAACGACATCATCCGCCGCGCCTCCGCATCCAGCGCGCGTCCGCGAAAAAATCCCGCGAGCGACGGCGACGCCAACGCGATGACCGTGACGAGCAACGTCATCACCACGACCAGTTCGATGAGAGTGAAGCCCCGGCGCGCGGCTCTGTGAGCCGCAGCGGCTGGCGCAAACACGCAACCGTCACACACTCGAAAGTGCTGCGGGACACAGTCCCGCGCTCCGAATTGTTGTCGCCACACTTTCATCGCATCGCTTTCCAATAACTATTTCTTCCCCGCGAAATTCGAGATGTCGTCGTCGCTGCCAAGTTTTCCATCCGGGCCGGGCGACGTGAGATCGTAGGAAGTCGGATTGTGGCGTCCGGGACATTCGTAACCATAGTCGTTGCCCCACGGATCTTTCGGCAGGTCTTTGAGGTAAGGCCCCTTCCAGTTTTGCGCGTCACGCGGCTGTTGGACGAGGTCCATCAGTCCGCTTTTGCCTTTCGGATAATAACCGTTGTCCACCTCGAACGCGTCGAGCGCAGTCGAGAAGGATGAGAGTTGCGTGGCGGCGGCAGTGGTGCGCGCTTGTTCACTGCGTCCGGCGAGCTTGGGATAAACGATGGCTGCGAGCGTGGCGAGGATCACGAGGACGAGCAGCATTTCGACGAGCGTGAAGCCACTGCGATGGCCGAATGACGAATGACGAATGACGAATGACGAACGGGAGTTTGTGATTTGTGTTTTCATAAAGTTGTCAGTGGATGATTGGTTATTTCATGTGTTGCTGCATCGTGAAGATGGGCAAAACCATGCCGATGAAAATCGTGCCGATAAAACCGGCGATCAAGAACAGCATCAGCGGTTCGAGCAACGCGACGCCAGTCTTTAGATTGCGATCCAGATCACTTTCTGTGACGACCGCGATGCGGACGAGTTCGACATCGAGTTTGCCGCTCTCTTCGGCAACGGCAATCATCTCCAGCACTGAGCCGGGGAAAAGATTGCGGCAGTTCGCGAGGCTCTGGCCTAGTTGACCGCCTTCGGAAACGCGCGTAATGGATTCAGAAACCGCGTCCACGAGAATCTGATTGCCGATGGATTTGCGTGCGACGTTCAACGCCTGCACAAGAGGCACGCTCGCGCCGAGCAACGTGCCCAGCATCCGGCAGAAGCGCGCCATCGCAAATTGCGCCACGAGCGGCCCGACGACTGGCGCGCGGAGCATGAGTCCTTCCCAAGCGCGGCGGCCTTTCTCGGAGTTGAACCACGTTCGCAACGACCACCCGACGCCGATCAATCCACCCAACAAAAACAAACCATACGACCGCAGCGCGTGACTCGTGGCGATGATCATTTCTGTGAGCACCGGCAGCGACGCGCCGAAGCCGGAGAAGATCGCCTGAAACTTTGGAATGAAAAACACGAGCAGGAAAACTACGACGCCCAGCGCGAGAACCAGCAAGATCATCGGGTAAAGCATCGCGGTCATCACTTTTCCGCGCAGGTCTTTTTCGCGCGCTTGAAAGTCCGCAATCTGCGCGAGCACGAGGTCGAGGAAACCGCCGGTTTCGCCCGCTTGCACCATCGCTGTATAAACGCGCGGGAAAGTTTCCGGTGATTTCGCCATCGCATCGGCGAGCGACATGCCATCAATGACGAGATCGTGAATCTCCTTCCACTTCGCGCCCGCTGCCGGAGACGCCGCTTCTTTGTGCAAGATCACCAGCGCCCGACTCAGCGGAACGCCGGCGGCGAGCAAGCTCGAAAGCAAGCGCGTGAAATTTTCCAGATCGCGCGCGGAGATTTTGTCGCCGCCAAACTTGAGCGCGAGGCCGCCAGCTTTGTCGGGAGCGTTACTGTTGTTCTTTGTTGGTTGTGACGCAGCTTTCTCGGCGAGTGTAATTGGACGCAGACCTAGCCCTTCCATTTGACGAAAGGCTTCGGCACGACCCGCCGCTTCAAGCTGGCCTTGCGCGATGCCTCCATCCAGTTGCAGTGCTTTGTAGTCGAAGAGGGGCATGGCAGTTAGCGTTGATCTTGACCGAAGTTGGTAGGGCGCGCCACTCCGTGCGCGCCGACCTTCTGTCTGGCAACGACGGCGCGCACGGAGTGACGCGCCCTACCATCGCATCCATCTGCGGGGCGATCGTCGTAACCAACCAACATAAAATCACGCAGCGGCATTTGATTTCCTTGGAGCTGAGACTTCAACCGTGGGCTTGGGCGCGGCTTCGGGAGCGATGTTGCCCACGGATTGATCCTTGGTGACGCGCATCACTTCTTCCGGCGTGGTGATGCCCTCGCGCACGAGTCGCCAGCCGTCTTCACTCAACACGCGCAACCCATTTCGCTTCGCCAGTGCCGCGATTTCCCCGGAAGAGACATTCTTCAGCACCAACTGGCGCAGTTCGTTATCAATGTCCATCCACTCGAAGATCGCGTGCCGTCCGTGGTAGCCAGTATTGCGACATTCACGGCAACCCACGCCGCGATAAACCGTGGTGTCAGCGGGAATTCCAATCTGCGCCTTGATCGCAGCAGTGGTCGGTGAGGTATCCGGCTGCTTGCACTGTTTGCAAAGCACGCGGACGAGACGTTGCGCCAGCACGGCTTCGAGCGATGACGCGACAAGATAGGGTTCAACACCCATGTCAATGAGACGCGTCACCGCGCCGGGCGCGTCGTTCGTGTGAAGCGTGGAGAAAACCAAGTGTCCCGTGAGCGACGCTTGCACGGCGATCTGCGCAGTTTCGCGGTCGCGGATTTCGCCCACTAGAATCACGTCCGGGTCATGACGCAAAATCGAGCGCAGTCCGCGCGCGAACGTCAGCCCGGATTTTTCAGAGACCTGAATCTGGTTGATGCCTTTGAGTTGATACTCGATTGGGTCTTCGATGGTGATGATCTTGCGGACTTGATCGTTGATCTCGTTCAGTGCGGTGTAAAGAGTCGTCGTCTTACCGCTACCGGTCGGGCCGGTGACCAGAATGATGCCGTGCGGCAAACCAAGCACGCGGCGAAAACTTTTCAGTTCGCGCGCGTCCATGCCCATCTCGCCCATGCCGAGCAGAGTGGAATTCTGGCGCAGCAAACGCAGCACGACGGCCTCGCCGTGCAACATCGGAATCACTGACACGCGGATATCCACGTCGTTCGAGTCGAGCCGGATTTTGAGACGACCATCCTGCGGCAAGCGCTTCTCCGCGATGTTCAGATGGCTGAGAATCTTGAGGCGCGAGACGATGGCGGGTTGAAAGCGTTTGATCTGCGCGGGCACGGGGATGGTTTGCAACACACCGTCCACGCGGTAACGGATCTGAAATTCGTGCTCGAACGGTTCGAGGTGAATGTCAGACGCGCGTAGCTCAATGGCATCGCGCAGAACCTGATTCACAAAACGGATGATCGAGGCGTCCTCAGCAGCACCGTCGAGATCGTTGTCGTCTTTGTCCTCATCTACAACCTCAAGACCCGGCTCTTCGGCGAGTTCGCCCATCGTGTCAGCACCGACGCCGAGACGTTTCTTGAGTTCGCGTTGGAGGGATTCGCTGGGCGCGAGGACGGGCTTGAGATTTAACCCAGTGAGAGTCTTGAGCGCATCAAGACCTTGTGTAGCGAAGAGTCGGCTGGTGGCAATTTCTACCGAACCATTGATGCGGCGCAACGGAAGGAGTTCTTCCTTCAACAAAATGCGCGCAGGAAAAAGAGAGAGAAGCTGGCGATCCGGCTCGATGTCGTCGAGCGCGGTGAACGTGAGATCGTATTCACCGGCGAGCCAGCGGAGGACATCCTCCTCCTTCTGAATCGCGACATCGCTTTGGCGCGACAACTCCGCCGCGTCCACCGCCGAGAGTTGCCGGGCCGCGACCATGCGATCCAGTAACTCATTGGAATTTTGCGTTTGAGCCATGATAAAAACGCCAGCTTCTCTCGTATTTAATTGGGGGATTAGAGCAAACCGTTCAAGGTCGCGATGGCTTCCTGACGAGGCGTCAGAACCTTGCGCAAAGCGGCTTGAGCTTTTTCGAGTTCGGCTTGTTTCGCCTTGCGGGCGGCGACAAACTTATCGAGCGCAGCCTTGGTTTCGGCATTGGACGCTTTGGCATCGATCGTCTTTTGCAAAGCATCAGCGTCGGGATTGGGTTGGCCGAATCCGCCGGGGCCACCTTGACCGCCCTGACCGCCGCCGCGTCCACCACGACCACCACGACCGCCGAATCCGACAGCCATGCGCGCTTCACCAACTTTAGTGATCAGCGGCTCGAGTGCTTTCCATTCGGTTTCATCGGTGATCTCGAGTGTTTCCTTGGTGCGCTCCAACATGCGCTTCTGGAATTCTGCGGGGTCAAAATTACCGCGTCCGCCGCCTTGTTGATCACCGTTTTGTCCGCCATCGCGATTGCGGCGCGGACGATCTTCTCCTGCTGCGGGTGCTTGAGCGGAGACGGTGTTGACTGTGAAAGCGAGCAGCAATGCCGCGCTCAACACTTTGAATGCTTGGTTCATTTTCATAACTCTTCTTGTGCTGTGATGATTTTTGTTTGGTTGACCGACAACGAAGACGCACGAGCGCGGCTTCACGTTACAAGCGGCCCATGCAATGTCTGTGCCAGCACGGAATTGCTGGCGATTCGCCACCCGAAGGAATTTTTCCGCGCATGAGTTGCGCGAACGGAGGCTGGTCGCGCGCAAGTGTTGCACAGCGAAGGAAATCACGCGCTGCCGCCTGACTAAAAACCGAAGGATTTCACTCAGTCGCTTCAGTCCTTCACCTTCGGCATCAGGAATGAGACGAAGGCAGCAGGCAGAAACAGGAATCCGGCGTAGAACAACGCGAGGCGGTGATCTCCAACCTTTGAGAATAGTCCGAAGAACACCACGCCCACTGCGGATACAGCGCGTCCGATGTTGTAGCAGAAGCCTGCGCCTGTCGTTCTCAGCAGCGTCGGAAAGAGCGGTGGCAGATACATGGTGAACAAACCGAACACGCCCTGACAGAAACCAATCAACGGAAACCACCAGAGCAGAGCGTGATGATCCCGCGCCACGCAATACGCACCAACCATCGCCGCAAAATAAACAAAGAACGTCGAGCCAATCGCCGCGCGATAACCAACCAGACGTGCGAGCCAGCCGGAGAAAAAGTTTCCGACGATGGACGAACCGATAACGATGTACATGGCTTGGCTCGCGAGTTTGTTCTTTTGCTCCACAGTCATCGTCAGCACTTCTGGAAGATTCCGCAGATGTTGCACATGCCAGAACATGAATGCCCAATGCGCTGTCAGCGAAACTCCACAGACCACCACCGTCCAAAGTGTCACGCGCCGGACGTTGCCGCTGAAGAGTTCGCTCAACTTCGGCGTGTGATGCGCTGAGTTCTTTTGCGCTATCTTCCACTCGTCAGTTTCCGGCACAGCGCGGCGAATCCAGAACACGAGCAACGCAGGCAGGACGCCGATGAGAAACAATTCACGCGGCGGTCGTGTGGCCATGAGATGATTCGCCAGAACCGCGATGAGGATGCCGATGTTCACGCCGCACTGAAGCACCGCTGCGATCCACGGTCGCCATTTCTTCGGCCATGTTTCTGAAAGCAACGATGCGCCGATGGCCCATTCGCCACCGACACCGAGCGCGGCGAGGAAACGGAAGATCATCAGATGCCACCATTGTTGCGCGAAGAACGAAAGTCCCGTGAACACCGCATACGTCAGCACGGTCAAGCTCAACGCCCGCGCGCGGCCAAGTTTGTCGCCGATGCGTCCGAAGAACGCGCCACCCAACGCCCAACCCAACAGGAACGAACCCTGGATGATCGCCGCATGTTTCCCAACACTCGGATCGGTCGTGGGCAGATTGCCAAGCAATTGCGCCACGAACGGCAACGCCACGAGTGTGTAGAGATGTAGTTCAAGCCCGTCGAGTGTCCAGCCCAGCCAGGCAGCGATGCCGGATTTCCATTGTCCCGGCGAGATTGAGCGTAGCGTGGGTTTTGTTTCAGCGGAATTCATTTGGGTCGCGCGCATGGTGGAGAAAGTTGTTTCCAGCGCGAGAGAAAAGTGTGGGTAGCGTCGGGCATCTTGCCTGCCGCTACTTAATTCCCGCCGCGCACGTCCCACGCGTCGCGCAGGCCGTCGCCGACAAAATTGAGCGCGAGCAACGTTGTGACCAACACGCCGCCGGGGAAAATAATCAGCCACCAGTAGATGCGGATGGGATTGATCTGCTCCGCGCCTTCTGCGATGAGCGAGCCCCAGCTTGCCATCGGCGGTTGAATACCGAGCCCGAGATAACTGAGAAAACTTTCGTAGAGAATGATCGCGGGCACGGTGAGCGTGAGATAGACGATGACGACGCCGAGGACGTTCGGGATGATGTGATGGCGCAAAATCCAAACTGGTCCCGCGCCAAGAACGCGGCTGGCATCTACGAATTGCCGCGAGCGCAACGACAATACTTGCCCGCGAACGATACGCGCCATTGTCAGCCACGACACCGCGCCCAAGCCGACGAAGAGGAAGATGAGTCGCGCCGATTTCGCCAGCGCTGGCGAACCCATTGCTGCGAGCCAGTTCTTGAACAAACCCTCCAACGTGGTGATGAGCACGATGACGAAGATGATCGAGGGTAGAGAATAAAGAATATCCACAAAGCGCATCATCGTGCTGTCGGTTCGTCCGCCGACGTAGCCAGCCGTCGCGCCCCAAGTCACGCCGATGACCAGACTCACGCCCGCGCCGACGATGCCGACGAGCAAAGAGATTTGCGCGCCATACATCACTCGCGTGAAAACATCGCGCCCATGAACGTCTGTGCCGAACCAATGCTTGATGCTGGGTGGTTGGAATTGATTGTCAGAAAGCGCATCCGGGTTGTAAGGCGAAACAAATGGCCAAAGCAAAACGAACAAGACGATTGCGGTCAGAACCCACGCGCTGATGCGAGCGAGGCGATTGCGATGGAAACGTCGCCACGCGCGTTCGTTGGGCGACGAGGTCGGTCGAGGGTCGAGGGTCGAGGGTCGAGAGCCAGAAGCCGAGGCGACGAGCGTTTCGGCAGTCTTGTCCTCGAC
>JAYUAV010000080.1:0-4104 GCA_043741175.1 Verrucomicrobiota bacterium | reverse complement strand
ACACTTCACAGAAACACCACACGGGACAAAGGTTTCCAACCGCAAAGCCGGTCGCAGACCGGCGCTCCGTCAATACCACAGCCCAGCCGTTCGGGTATTTCCGAAAGGCATTAGGCCTAGACTCGTGGCGGTGTCCACGATGAACTTGGCTCACAAGTAAGCGTTCAGCCCACGGAGAGTGCAGCCCCGCTCCTAACGAAACGCATCCGTCTGCACCTGCGCCGCCGGGCAGCGGAGCATCAGCAACGGAGTGACAGGGGGCGAAAAAATGTTTCGACCGTTGGCGCGAAGTTGCGCGAAGCAACCAAAGGCGCGGGTGTAGGCGGGATGAACACAACGGCTACCTCAATTGAGGTATTGGTATGCACTGCTGCCTTGCTACGCTGTAACTATCAAATCAATTACGGTCATCATTGAAACCAAACTCACCATGAAATATTCGCCAATGTGGTCGCGCGCTTTGCGCCTGCTCCTGCTCATCAACATTCTGACTCTGCCCCTGCTCGCGGCGGACGGTAATCTGAAGGACGACCTCGCAAAGTTGCAGGGCAAATGGAAAGCGACGGTCACCACGGAGCAAGGCAGTTCGGTCTGGACGATGGAGGTCAAAGACAACAAGTCCACGATTGTGATTGCGAGCAAGACTGGCGATGAACTTTTCAAGGGCGAATGTGATTTCAAACTGGAGCAGCACGGCTTGTTCAAGGCTTTCACCTATTCCAATCTGAAGAATCTCACCGGCGGGCGCGAACGCGCGACACCGTTGGCTGACGGCAAAACGAAATCATCCATTTACAAGCTGGACGCGGATACGTTCACCACCACCGGAGGTTTCCGAACTGATGATGACGACAAACCCATGCTCATCAAATGGGAGAAGGTTCTGGAAACCAAGAAGTGACCGAGGCCAGAATCATTCCGACAACGAAATTATTTATCCAGACTCATGATGTTATTCCCGTCGCGGTCACGCCGCCAACTCGCTCTCATATTTGCCCTCACTTTGGCTTTGCCAGCTCTGGCGGTTGAACCTGCCGCCGAGCGTTCGCCGCGTCGTGCGGAATCCAAGGCGGAGGAAGCCATCAACTTCAGCCTGCTCGATTACAAGGGGAAGCACTACGAGTTGCGCCGGAGTGATGCGCGCGTGGTCGTGTTGTTCTTCACGAGCTTCAGTTGTCCCATCGCACGCCAAAGTTTTCCGAAGTTGAAATCGGTGCGAGGCGACTATGGCAGCAAAGGTGTTGATCTCTGGCTGGTCAACTCCTGCACCGCCGATGATCCCGATGACAGCATGATCCAGATGCTCATGATGTCGCGGCGCAACTCACTCAGGCCCGACGCGTCAGTGGCGGACACCGAGGCGATGAAATTGGAAATACTCAAAGCCGCCGTGGGCAACCTTCCGGTCTTGCGCGATGAACACCAACTCGTCGCCCAACGCTACGGCGTCAACCGCACCTGTGAAGTCATCGCGATTGATACCAAGACCTCGACGATTCTTTATCGCGGCGCGATTGACGATCAACTCGCCGAAGGCACGCAGAAGCCAAAGGCCACGACCAATTATTTGACCACCGCGCTCGATGAGTTTCTTGCAGGCAAACCCATCACGAATCCGAAGACGCAGGTTCACGGCTGCCGGATTACGTTTGAAACTGAAACGCCCAAAGATCCCATTTCTTACACGCGTGAGATCGCACCGCTGTTGCAAAAGAACTGCGTCGGTTGCCACAGCCCCGGACAGATCGGGCCGTTCGCGATGTCGAGTTACAAGAAAGTCAAAGGCTGGTCCGCGATGATCGAGGAAGTGGTGCTGGATCGCCGGATGCCGCCGTGGCACGCCGATCCGCATTATGGAAAATTCGCCAATGACCGTGCGCTGACCTCGGCGGAATCACACACGCTGCTCAATTGGATTGAGCAAGGTTGCCCGCGCGGCGATGGCGCGGACCCACTTACCAATGCCGCGCCACCAGTCGTTGAATGGACGCTCGGCAAGCCCGACTACATCGTGCCGATTCCCAAGGAACAGATCATCCCGGCCACCGGCACGATGAAATACATCTATCTCGACTCGGATTTTGCGATGCCCGAAGACAGTTGGCTGCGCGCTGCGGTTTGTCGCGCGGGCAATCCGCAGGTGGTTCATCACATCATCGTGCGCGTGCTCTATCCCAAAGGTTACAAGGACGCGCCGCCCGAAGCTTACTTGTTCACAACCTGGGTGCCGGGTCTGACCGCGAGCGAATTTCCCGAAGGCACAGGTGTTTTTCTGCCGAAAGGATCACGGTTCAACTTCGAGTTGCACTATACGACCACGGGCGAGGCTACGACCGATCAGAGCGAAATCGGGCTTTATCTCGCCAAAGAACCCGCGCAACGCCGCCTCGAAGTGCGAGCGAGCGAGGTGCGTGATTTTGAAATCGCGCCGGGCGACAAGAACGCGGAGCACTTCTGCCTTTACAGTTTCAAGAAGGCCGCTGTCATCTACGACCTCAGTCCGCACATGCACTTTCGCGGGTCGTGGTTCAAGTTCCAGCTTCTCTACCCGGACGGAAAACGCGAGACGCTGCTCTCCGTGCCGCATTACGACTTCAACTGGCAGACCAGCTATCGGCTCGCCGAACCCAAGCACGTTCCCGCCGGCACCTGGATGCTCTGCACTGGCGCACACAACAACTCGCCGACCAATCCCTTCAATCCCGACGCCAGCAAAACCGTTGCGTGGGGTTTGCAAAGCTGGCACGAAATGTTCATGGGCTTCATGACCGTGGCGGATGACTTGCCTGCTTCAACCGTCAAGGCGACGGCAAAACAATCCGTGAATGGTGACGGAGATTGATTCGTCGGAAAAAAGTGATCCGCGAGAAAATGAATCAAAAGGCAACCCGGAGTGTCGGCGTCCCCGGCCACAGCGATGTTCAAACAACCAAGCAGTCACTGCTCCTTGGAATTTTTCTGCATGACCACGTTGCTGCGCCCGGGGACGGGAGCACTCCGTCCAAGCCCTTCGCCCCAACACCGATCGCAGTTTTCAAACAGGCACTGATGCTCGCCACCATTCTGCTGGTTATTGTATGGGCTGCATCGAACTCCAACGCCGCAACGCTTCCATCGAAGATTGATTTCAACCGCGACGTGCGCCCGATTCTTTCCGAGTATTGCTATGCCTGCCACGGGCCGGACAGCGAGAAGCGCAAGGCCGGGCTGCGGCTTGATCTCAAGGAAAGCGCGGTGATGAAGCTCCAGTCCGACGCCTTTGCCATCGTGCCGAAGCATCCCGAAAAAAGTTCACTCGTCGAACGCATCACGACCAATAACGAAGACGACGTGATGCCGCCACTCAAGACCGGCAAGACTCTCGACAAAACCCAGATTGACCTGCTGCGCCGCTGGATCGCCCAGGGCGCGGAATGGAAATCGCACTGGTCGTTCATCAAACCGGAACGCCCGCCGTTGCCCAACGTTAAGAACAAGACCTGGCCGCGCAATCCCATTGATCACTTCATCGCCGCCCGTCTCGACAAAGAAAAGTTCAAGCCCGGCAAGGAGGCGGACAAGGCCACGCTGATTCGTCGGGTCACGTTTGATCTCACAGGACTTCCGCCAACGCCTGCCGAAGTGGATGCGTTTCTCGCCGATACAAGCCCCGATGACTACGGGCGCGTGGTGGATCGCTTGTTGCAATCGCCGCGCTACGGCGAACACGAGGCGCGTTACTGGCTGGATGTCGCGCGTTACGGCGATACTCACGGGCTGCATCTCGACAACGAGCGTTCCATGTGGCCGTACCGCGACTGGGTCGTGGGCGCGTTCAATCACAATCTGCCGTTCGATCAATTCACCGTCGAACAACTCGCGGGTGATCTGCTGCCTGCGCCGACGCGTGAACAAAAGGTTGCCAGCGGTTTCAATCGCAGCAACGTGACCACGAGCGAAGGCGGCGCGATTGATGATGAGTTTTACGTTCGTTACGCAGTGGACCGCACCGAAACGATGGCGACGACGTGGCTCGGATTGACGGTCGGTTGCGCCGCCTGTCACGACCACAAGTTTGATCCGGTTTCGCAAAAGGAGTTTTACCAGATCTACGCGTTCTTCAAC
>JAYUAV010000079.1:0-10278 GCA_043741175.1 Verrucomicrobiota bacterium | reverse complement strand
AGGCGACTGTGGGCACAGAGGTCTATGTCCAACTTCAACCCGGAGAATCCATCATCATCCGCACGCAGAATCGTGGCGCGTCTGGCGCAAACTGGAATTACACGCAGCGAGTCGAGTCCAGCGACTTGCTGGTCGGAAAATGGCGGGTTGATTTTGTCACGGGCGGGCCGCAGTTGCCGCCATCGTTCACGTCAGATCAACTCGGTTCGTGGGCGGAACTAGGCGGCGACACCGCAAAATCATTTTCCGGCACGGCGAGATACGCGATCACGTTCGACGCCTCGTCGCAAATTGGAAAAACTGTTTTACTCGATCTTGGCGACGTGGTGCAAAGCGCACGGGTGACGTTGAACGAAAAAAGTTTTGGCACGCTGCTCATCCCGCCGTATCGCGTGACGGTGGACAATCTGAAACCTACGGGCAACGAACTCGTGGTGGAAGTCACCAGCACGTCGGCTAATCGCATCCGTGATCTGGACCGGCGCGGCGTGAAGTGGCAGAACTTTCACGACATCAATTTCGTGAATCAGGATTACAAGCCGTTCAACGCGGCGAACTGGCCATTGGCGGATGCGGGCTTGCTTGGTCCTGTGACATTGACAGCGGTGAAGGCTTTTAATCCATCGGAGGGCGCACGATGAGCCCACGGCGTGAGCCGTGGGGCAATGAGACAAAGAACCAAGCCCCGGCAGGGGCGACAGAAGCAAATGATGTCACCCGCAATTCTTTCGCCTCTGCCGGGGCTTGGTATTCAATCTCGACAACCCATGGCTCACGCCGTGGGCTAACTCCTATCGCTGCTCCGCAGCTCCGATTGGTTTCCAGCACGATTGTTTTCAACCCGCCAGCAAGATGCTGGCGATCCCAGGGGTTGGCTCTCGTTGCCTTCTTTCTCTTGTTCTTCGTCACTGCTCTGTCTGCCTCCCAACGTCTCGTCATCTCCGATCACGGCGCGGTGGGCGACGGCAAAACTTTGAACACCACGGCGATCCAATCCGCGATTGATTCCTGCGCGACGAACGGGGGCGGTGTGGTTGTCGTGCCGCGAGGCGTGTTCATCACCGGTTCAATCTTCCTCAAGCAGGGTGTTGACCTGCGTATCGAGAAGTGGGGTGTGTTGAAAGGTTCGCAGAACACGAATGATTATCCGTGGATCGCCACACGCATCGCAGGGCTGGAAATGAAATGGCCCGCCGCACTCATCAATGCGGATGGAGTGACGAATCTCACGATCTCTGGCGCGGGGACGATTGACGGTTCGGGTGAGCCGTGGTGGAAAGCATATTGGGACGCGCGCGCGGCTGAGAAGGACGGCATTGATCCGCATTTCAAAGTGCCGCGACCGCGCCTCGTCCACATCATCAATTCACACAAGGTCGTCGTGCGCGATTTATTGCTGAAGGATTCCGCGTTCTGGAATCTGCAACTCACTTACTGCGATGATGTGGAAATTCGCAAGCTGACCATTCGCGTGCCGCATGAGCCGGTGAAGGCTGCCAGCTCAGACGGCATTGATATTGATTCGACTTGCAATGTGTTGATCGCGGACTGCGACATCGAGTGTGATGACGACGCGATTTGTCTCAAGGCCGGGCGGGATGCGGATGGGTTGCGCGTGAACCGTCCCACTGAGAATGTGGTGATCCGCAATTGTCGCGTCGGACGCGCGGCGGGGCTTGTGGTGATCGGCAGCGAAACTTCCGGCGGTATCCGCAACGTGCGCGTCTCGAACTGTCGCGCTGACAATGGCTGCGGCGAAGTCGTACGGTTCAAAACGCGGATGGGTCGGGGCGGCGTGGTGGAGAACATCCTTTACGAAAACATCGTGGCGGACGGCATCTCGCGCGTGTTCAACTTCAACATGGATGCGTTCAGCACGACGTGGTTGCCGGAGGAGTTTCGTGCGCCCGTGCCGCCGGAACTGGGCACGCCGGTGTTTCGCAATATCACAGTGCGGAATCTCACTGCGAAAAATTCGGTTTCCGCTGGAAGTCTGGTGGGATTGCCGGAGAGTCCGTTGCGCGATGTGACATTAGAGAATGTGGACATCCGCGCGAAAAATGCTTTCACTGTGCGCAACACGACTGGCCTGAAATTCAACAACGTCAAATTGAATGGAAAAGAAATCCCCACCCCTGCCGACAGCCTTTCTGAGAAACAACCCGTCCGTGCCGTCAAGAGCGGCGGGTGAGTCTTCCTCCTCGTTCTTACTCTTAATCTTTTTCTTAATCATAATCTCCCGACTGTTGCCCTGTGGGTTTGCCGGGAAGATTAAGAAAATGATTAAGCGTAAGATTAAGATGCCGAGCCTTGCGGAGGTTGGTAGGGCGCGTCACTCCGTGCGCGCCGTCGGGTTACAGGCAATGAACGGCGCGCACGGAGTGACGCGCTCTACCATCCTGTTAGTAATTTTTGTTTTTCTTTGCGCTCTTAACTCCATCGCTGCCGAAACCAACTCCCGTCCCACGCTCTGGCTCATCGGCGATTCCACCGTGCGCAACGGCAATGGGCGCGGCGCGGATGCGATGTGGGGCTGGGGCAGTTTGATCGGCGCGCATTTTGACGCGGCCAAAATCCAAGTGGAGAATCGCGCCATTGGTGGGCGGAGCAGTCGCACGTTTCTGAATGAGGGGCGTTGGGCCGACGTGTTGAAGCAGATTCAGCCTAGCGATTTTGTGATGATGCAGTTTGGGCACAACGATGGCGGCGGGTTGAACGGCAATCGTGGGCGTGGCTCGCTCAAAGGCAACACTGACGACACGCAAACCATCACGAACAACAACGGTAAGGTCGAGGTCGTCCATACGTACGGCTGGTATCTGCGGCAATACATTGCGGGCGCGAAAGCGAAGGGAGCCACGCCCATTGTCGTTTCGCAAATCCCGCGCAATATCTGGAAGGATGGCAAGGTTGGGCGCGAGTCGTCTGGCTACGGGAAGTTTTGCAAGGAAGCGGCGGAGCAGGGCGGGGCGGCGTTTCTGGACTTGAACGAAATCGTTGCGTCGCGATACGAACAGATCGGTCAGCCCGTCGTGGCTTCCATGTTCTTCCGTCCCGGTGATCACACACACACAACTCTCGCCGGCGCGAAGTTGAACGCGGCGATGGTGGCCGATGGCGTGCGTGGATTGAAGGACTCATCGCTCGCGAAATATCTTCTTCCGACCGAGAGCGCACTGACGAAGAATGACTTTCTGCTCTGGGCGCAAACTCCGCCGATGGGGTGGAACAGTTGGGATTGTTTTTCCACCACCGTCACTGAGGCGCAGACCAAAGCACAAGCTGACGTGATGGCGGACAAGTTAAAGAAGCACGGATGGGAATACATTGTCGTGGACATCCAATGGTATGAGCCGAACGCGACCGGTTTTGATTATCGCAAAGGCGCGCCGTTGGTGCTGGATGCGTTTGGTCGGTTGTTGCCTGCGACGAATCGTTTTCCATCGTCGGCGAACGGCGCGGGTTTCAAAGCGCTCGCGGATTACGTGCATGGCAAGGGATTGAAGTTCGGCATCCATCTGATGCGGGGCATTCCGCGTCAGTCAGTCCGAGAAAATCTTCCGATCAAAGAAACTTCCTACCGCGCCGCCGACATCGCGAACACCAAAAGTGTTTGCGAGTGGAACACCGACATGTTCGGCGTGGACATGACGAAGCCCGGCGCGCAGGCGTATTACGATTCGGTGTTTGAACTCATCGCAAGTTGGGGCGTGGACTTCGTGAAGGTGGACGATCTCAGTCGGCCCTACGACAAGAACCGTCCTGAAGTGGAAGCGATTCGCAAAGCGATTGATCGTACGGGGCGACCGATGTTGTTGAGCACGTCGCCCGGTGAAACGCCTGTGGCCGAGGCTCCGCATGTTTCGCAACACGCGAACATGTGGCGCATCAGCGATGACTTCTGGGACAAGTGGCCGTTGCTGTTCGAGCAGTTCGCGCGGTTGAATAATTGGTCGCGCTTCATCGGGCCGGGTCACTGGCCAGACGCGGACATGCTGCCGATTGGTGTCTTGGGCATGGGTAAGTGGAAAAGTAATTTCACGCGCGACGAACAGCACACGATGATGACGTTGTGGAGCATCGCGCGCTCGCCGCTGATCATGGGTGGTGATCTGACCAAGCTTGATGACTTCACACTGTCGCTGCTGACGAATGACGAAGTGTTGGCGGTGAACCAGCACAGTTCCGGCAACAAACAGTTGTTCAACAAAGATGGATTGATCGCGTGGATTGCAGATGCGCCGGGCATGAAGGGCAAATACGTGGCGTTGTTCAACGCGCTCGATAAAAATACCAACAGCGCGCCGGTGAGGGTGGCGGTGAAGATTTCTGAACTTGGATTCACAGGCGATGTCACGGTTCGCGATCTTTGGACGCAGAAAGATTTGGGCAAAGCGTCTGCCGAGTTAGCGGCGGATATTCCGGCACACGGCGCGGGGCTTTATCGCGTGACGGGCGAGCGGATGCGTGCGCCTGCTCTCGGTGCTGCTGCGCCGCCGGACTTGGATCGGGCGTATCTGTTTTCCTATTTTACGAACGATGGCGAGGATGGCTTGCACCTCGCGTCGAGTAGCGACGGCTACAAGTGGGAGGCATTGAACGGCGGGAAAAGCTTCCTCACGCCGGAAGTCGGTGAGTCGAAGTTGATGCGTGATCCGTGCCTGCTGCGCGGGCCGGACGGGACGTTTCACATGGTTTGGACGACGGCGTGGCGAGGAAGAACGATTGGCTACGCGTCGTCGAAGGATTTGATTCACTGGTCGGCGCAGCAGGCGATTCCTGTGATGGCGCACGAACCGGCGGCGATCAATTGCTGGGCGCCCGAGATCGTCTGGGACAGGAAGCGCAGCGAGTTCATCATCTTCTGGGCGACGACGATCACAAACCAGTTTCTCGAAACTGCCGGCGGTGGTGACGACAAATACAATCATCGCATCTACGCCACGACGACGAAGGATTTCAAAACATACACGCCGACGAAGTTGTTTTACGATCCCGGCTTCAATGTGATTGATGCAACGATGCTGTCTGTGCGCGGGAAGTATCATCTCATTGTGAAAGACGAGACGCGCAATCCGGTGAAGAAGAATCTGCGTATCGCGACGAGTGAGGACATTGCCGGGCCGTTCACGGCGGCGGGCGAACCGTTCACGCGGGACTGGGTGGAAGGGCCGAGCGTGCTGCGAGTCGGAGACGAGTTTTTGGTTTATTTCGACGCGTATCGCGACCGGCGTTATGAGGCGATGCGTTCGACTGATTTGAAGAACTGGGAGGATGTGACGTCGAAGATTTCGTTTCCGAAAGGGACAAAGCACGGGACGGCGATAACGGTAAGCACGGAAATCCTTGACGGTCTGATGAAGGTGAACGGTGACGCACCAGAAATAAAATCCAAATGATAACGAACACGAGCCAGCCGGAGAAACGCAGCAACGCAGAGAACGCGGAGAGTTGCAGAGTGGATTGTAGGCGACGAGGTGACGAGTCGGTTTGTGATGAGGGGCAATACTCCTCACGTCGTCTCCTACAAGGTTTGAGCTTTGCGAACCTCCGCGTCCTCCGCGTCTCTGCATTTGTTCCGCTTTTTGTCTCCGCGCTTTGGATGGGGCTGGTAATCCATTGTCGCGCCGCCGTTGTCACTCTGACTAACGGCGGCTCGACGGTGGCGATAGATGTGGATTCAGGAATAGATATGTCCGATTGGGTCGTAGAGGGGAATCAGCAGACCAACAAACAATGGTTTTATTATCGAGTTCCAAACACGAACAATGTCGGAAAATTGCAAGACCGTGCGTTGGTTGCGATCCCTACTTCCGACGGAAATGCTTATCTTGGCTGGCGATGGCTTGGCAGTGATCGTCAGAATGTTGGGTTTGACGTCTACCGTTCTTCCAAAACTTCGCCGCATAAAAAGTTGAACTCAGAACCGATCCTCAATTCAACCGGCTTTATAGACAAGACTGTTTCACTCTTGGAGAGCAATACATGGATTGTTGTGCCTGTGACCAAAGGCAGACAAGTAGATTCAACCTTGTCGTTCAGCCTACCTGCTCAGACAAAACCACAGCCCTACATCTCGATTCCACTCCAGAGCAATTACGTCTTCAGCAAGGTCGGCATCGCGGATTTGGATGGCGATGGCGTGTTGGATTTCGTCATCAAGGAGCCGCAGCAGGTGACTGATCCGGGTGTTTGGAAACCGAGCGAGGATACGTTCAAGGTTGAGGCTTACAAGAGTGACGGAACTTTTCTGTGGCGACGCGATCTTGGGACGAACATCGAGCAGGGCGTGTGGTGGTCGCCGATGATCGTGGCGGATTTTGATGGCGATGGAAAAGCGGAGGTTGCGCTCAAGACGGCACCGCTAGAGCCGGATTATCGCGGCATGAATGGTCGTGTGTTGACCGGGCCGGAATATCTTTCTGTTTGGGATGGCATGACTGGAAAAGATATTGCGAGAGTGGACTGGCCAGCGCGTGGAAACATTGCCGATTGGGGTGACAACGTGGGCAACCGTGCATCGCGGCATCTCATCGGCATGGCGAAACTGGATGGCAAACGCACGAGCCTGCTGGCGTTGCGTGGCACTTACACGAAGATGCTCGTGGACGCATACAACTTGAGCGGCGGAAAACTGGAGAAGGTTTGGAGTTGGAACGGCGACGATGAAACACCGCAGGTGCGTGGTCAGGGGATGCACGGAATGCACGCGGTGGATTTGGATGGCGATGGTCGCGAAGAAATCATTCTTGGCGCGGCGGTGTTGAAACCCACGGGCAAGTTGCTTTGGAATCTCGGCATGGGGCATCCCGATGTTTGCTATGTGACGGATGTGATTCCTTCGCGGCCTGGATTGGAGATCGCCTACGGCTTCGAGGTGGCGCAGGAAAAGAACGGCATGTGTGTTGTGGACGCGAAGACGGGCAAAATAATCTGGGGTTGTCCGCACATGACGACGCATGTTCACAGTCAGGGACTGCTTGCAGACATTGATCCGACAAATCCGGGCATGGAGTTTTACGGCGGCGAAAAGTTTTTGCCGGATCACTGGACTTACAGCGCGACGGACGGGAAACTTCTCGCGCAGGAAGACCTCGGCAGTCTCGCGCCGAATCCGGTTTATTGGGATGATAGTTACGTGAAACCGTATCTCACGAAGGAGGGCAACATCGTGAAATACAAAGGCGCGACGGTCGGGAAGATCGAGGGCAAGGTAATCGCCATCGCGGACATTCTCGGTGACTGGCGGGAGGAAATCATTACGAGCGTGCCCGGCGAGTTGCGGATTTACACGACAACGATTCCATCCACGCGGCGGCATGTCTGGCTGATGGAAGACCCGATTTATCGCAACGACGTTTCGCTCGTCTCGATGGGCTATCTCTACCCTCCGCAACTCACGAAGCCGATGACGGCGGAAACGAAGCCGTAAGAAAAAATTTAACCACGAATGGACACGAATAAACACGAATGGGATGTAGCGGCAGGCAGGGATGCCTGCGGCTACTGGCTGCTGGTCGTTCTCATGATGGGTTGTTTCGCGACAAGTGCGTTGGCTGAACGCGAGCGAATTTCTTTCAACAACAACTGGCGATTCATCAAAGGCGAGCCGGAGGGTTCTGGCTTGGGATTGAGTTATACAAATATCCGTCCGTGGTTGCTGGCGAGTGGCGATGCTTTCCGCGCGACGAACAATCAGCCGATGGCCACTGGTCAACCGGCAGAAGACATTCCGTGCGCGTCGCCGGGCTTGGATGACAGTGCCTGGCGCAAGTTGAACCTGCCACACGACTGGGGCATCGAAGGTACGTTTGATCAAAAACTTCCCGGCGAGACGGGAAAACTTCCATGGTGGGGCGTGGCGTGGTATCGGAAACATTTCATTCTACCGGCGAGCGATGTTGGAAAAAAGCTTACGCTGGAAGTGGACGGCGCGATGGCTTACGCGACGGTTTGGTTGAATGGAAAGTTTGTCGGCGGCTGGCCGTATGGTTATGCGTCGTGGCAGGTTGATTTGACCCCGTTCGCAAAAGTTGGCGGCGAAAATGTTCTCGCCATCCGCCTCGACAATCCCAAGGACTCATCGCGTTGGTATCCCGGCGGCGGGATATATCGCAACGTGTGGCTAACGAAGACCGCGCCGGTGCATGTCGGGCAATGGGGAGTTCAAGTCACAACGCCAAAGGTCAGCGCGAAGCAGGCGACAGTTTCCATGAAAGTAAATTTTCAAAACGATTCTGATGCCGCCGCAACGGTGACGGTGAAGAATGAAATCATTGAATTAAATTCCGCTGGCGGCAAGGGAGTGTCCATAGCGAGCATCACAGTGGACGGAACGAAAATCCCCGCGCACAAATCCAATACGCATAGCCCGCGAATACAGTTCGACAAACCAAAGCTGTGGAGCGTTGCGACACCAAACCGCTACGTCGTCGTCACCACGATTGAGCAGGACGGCGAGATCATTGATCGCGTGGAGACGCCGTTCGGCATCCGTACGGCGGAGTTCACGACAACAAATGGCTTTCTGCTCAACGGCGAGCGCGTGGCGATTCAAGGCGTTTGCAACCACCACGATCTCGGCGCGCTTGGCGCGGCGTTTAACACGCGCGCGGCGGAACGGCAGTTGGAAATCTTGAAGGCGATGGGCTGTAACGCGATTCGTACCAGCCATAATCCGCCCGCGCCGGAGTTGCTTGATCTGTGCGATCGCATGGGTTTTCTCGTGATGGATGAAGCGTTCGACTGCTGGCGCAATCGCAAGGTGGCGAATGATTATCACCGTCTGTTCGACGACTGGCGTGAGGCTGATATGCGGGCGTTAATGCGGCGGGATCGGAATCATCCTTCGATAATCCTGTGGAGCATCGGCAATGAAGTCTCGGAGCAGAGCAATAAAAGTCATTTCCATCTTGGCGAAGCACTCGCCGCCATTGCTCACAGTGAAGATTCCTCCCGCCCGATCACCGCCGGTTGCAATCAGGAAGGCGCGGGGTTCAATGGTTTCCAAAAAATCCTGGATGTGTTCGGCTACAACTACAAGCCGCACCTCTACGCGAAGTTCCGCGCGGCAAATCCGGGCATCCCGTTTTACAGCAGTGAATCGTCCTCCTGCATCAGTTCGCGCGGCGAATACTTCTTCCCGGTGACTGACGACAAGTCCAAAGGCATGGCGGATTTTCAGATGAGCAGCTATGACCTGTATGCGCCGCGTTGGGCGACGACGCCGGACACGGAGTTCAAAGGGCAGGACGAGAATCCGGCGAGCGCGGGTGAATTTGTATGGACGGGGTTTGATTATCTCGGCGAACCGACTCCTTACAACAGCGATCTCAGCAACCTGAACAACTACTCGAACGCCGAGGACAAGGCGCGCGCGGAAAAAGAACTGCTGGAGTTCGGCAGAATCAAATCGCCCTCACGCAGCAGTTATTTTGGCATCATTGACCTCGCGGGCTTTCCGAAAGATCGCTACTACATTTATCAGGCGCGTTGGAGACCGGATTTTCCGATGGCGCACATTCTTCCGCATTGGAACTGGCCGGGGCGCGAAGGAGAAGTGACGCCCGTTCACGTTTATACCAGCGGCGACGAGGCGGAATTGTTTTTCAACGGAAAATCTCTTGGCAGGAAAAAGAAAGGCGCGCTCGAATATCGTCTGCGCTGGGATGACGTCTTTTATCAACCGGGCGAACTCAAGGTTGTTGCTTACAAGAGCGGCAAACAATGGGCGACCAATGTAATGAAGACCGCAGGCATGGCGACAAAGCTGACCTTGAAGGCGGATCGGGAAACGATTGCGACGGACGGAAAAGACTTGTCCTTCATCACGGTGACGGTCGCAGACAAGAATGGTCAGCTCGTGCCGCGCTCGAAGAACCAGATCAAGTTCGAGATCGAAGGTCCGGGCGAGATTGTGGCGACGGACAACGGCGACCCGACAAGCTTTGAATCGTTTCAAGCATCGGAGCGGAAGGCTTTCAACGGATTGGCGTTGGTGATCGTTCGCGCGAAGGCGGGCGAGAGTGGGAAGATTAAACTTAAAGCCACGGCTGACGGGCTGGCGAGTGGCAACGTCGAGGTTCGGGAGAAGTGACGCATGAAAAATGTAATTGGTGTCTTTGGATTGGTGTCTTTGGTCTCCGTCAATGCGTTGGCGACAGACGTGAACAAGTGGCGTTTTAACTTCTCCGGCAGGAGCGATGATTCATCTGGAAAGAGTGGGACGACGACGAACATCTATTCGGACGAGCCAGGCTTTGGTTTTGAACCTGATGC
>JAYUAV010000078.1:0-3533 GCA_043741175.1 Verrucomicrobiota bacterium | reverse complement strand
CGC
Source organism: Verrucomicrobiota bacterium (assembly GCA_043741175.1). Taxonomy (GTDB): domain Bacteria; phylum Verrucomicrobiota; class Verrucomicrobiia; order Limisphaerales; family JADLHS01; genus JADLHS01. The sequence continues at coordinate 3,530 of JAYUAV010000078.1, read as the reverse complement.
TACAAAAACATCCGCGTGAAGCGGCTGTAATGGGAGCACGAGCTTCAGCCCACTTCACTATCCACTGACGCAAAGCTTCCTCTCAGTTCAAATGCGTTTCCTGATGTCGCAAGCTGAAGCGGCGTGAATGCCGCGCTCCGGGAGATTTGTCAAAACGACGTTCCCATCTATATTGCCGACATGTTGGCGACCCCGGAAATCATCCACGAAACAGCTCAAGCTTCCCGCATTCGGGAATTGCTTCCGCGTTGGCGCAACGTTCCGCTCTATCGCGAGACGCTGGCCCGCCAGGATTTTGATCCGCGCGATCTTCCCATCATCACCAAGGTCGAGATGCGCGCGGGCTTCCCTCAAAACTTTCTTCACTCCGGCAAAACACTGGAAGAATTGCTCGCGGAACAACTCGTGGAATTGGAATACACGTCCGGCACATCCGAAGATCGTTTGCCAGTGATCTTCGCTCGTGGTTGGTGGAACGAACAAGAGGAACGCGCATTGCGTTCAAACAAATTGGTCGCTCGCGTGCTCGATGAAAATCCCAATGCCCGCCGCGCCACACTCACCTCGCCAGCGTGCAACGGATTGACCTGCCCAACGGTCTGGATGTCGCAAACCCAACGCACCCTCGGCAACGCGCTCTTCGTCAATCTCGCCCGCATCCCGTTCGTTTTGAGCGACGCTGAATTGGAGCGCATGGCGGAGGAGATCGCCGCGTGGTCGCCGCAATTTCTCGATCTCGATCCGGTGCATGGAGCATGGTTCGCGCTATTCTGCGAGCGGAAAAACATTCGTTTCCCATCACTGCGGTTCGTGATTTGCAGTTACGAATTTGTCAGTGTTGTTCACCGTCGCATCATTCAGCGCGTCTTCGGAGTGTCAGTGTTCAATCTGTATGGCTCGACTGAAACCGGGCACTTGCTCATGGAGAATCAAGCGGGCGAGATGAAGTGCAGTCATGCTACCGCACTGCTCGAAATTGTGGACGAGGACGCCGCTGGAATTGGAACACTATTGGTCACCACGCTATCCAACGACTACATGCCCCTGCTGCGCTACCGCATCGGTGATTTTGCCCAGCGTAACACTCGGCCTTACAGCACGGATTACATCGTCCACGGCAGAATCCGCGACGCGCTCACATCCTCCAGCGGAACTCGCGTGACGACGTGGCAAGTGGATCAATGTTTCGCCGGGGTGAGCGGCATCGCGCACTACCAACTACGCCAGACTCTCGCTGGAAATTTCAACCTGCGCTACATGCCGGAATACGACGGATTGACTGTGGACGATTTGCGCGTTGTCAAAACACAGTTGGAAGCATTGCTGAAAAACACCGTTACAACTGAATCAATTTCCACGCTGCTGCCGGAAGCTTCTGGGAAATTCCGCCTTACATTTTAAGCCACTACTTGAGACTTCCATTCTGGCGGACGCTCTAACCTACCAATTGCTGAAGCGTCATCGGTGAGTTGGCACTCAGAAAACATTTTGCCTCCGCGTCATTCACCTCCACAAACCGCGCCAACCCTACGGCGACGCATTCCTCCGCAAGCCATCTTGCACCGGGAGTTTTTCCAAACTGGAGTTCAAGGTTTAGCTTGTTCATCGCCAGCTTGGGATAAACCGCCGCCAATGGCTCGATGCCATCCTTGGTTTTCGGAATCACCCCACGAACTCCGTCGCAATTCGCGATCAATCGTCTGAGAGTCGTTGCGCCCATCGCGGGCATGTCCACCGCCAAGACGAGAACGAGTGGTGTTGTGCAAACATCCAGTGCGCGCTCAATTCCCGCCAGTGGCCCGGCATCAGGAAACTTGTCCATTAACACACGACAGCCAAACGCGGAATAATCCACTCCTTCACGCCCAGAAATAAAAACCTCTCCAGCCCCAAGCTCTCGCACCAACGCAATCTGCCGCGCCAGCAAACTGCTCCCTCCGACTTCAACGAAAGCCTTGTCCTGACCCATGCGCGAGGATTTTCCGCCCGCAAGAATCACTGCGCTAAACACGACATTGCGCACGCCATCCGTCTCATTAGTCCTATTAGTCATATCCACCACAAGTCTATCTCGCTCACTCCGCAAACATCTCCTGCAACTTACCAACCTCGTGTCGCGTGCTGAATTGCTGGAACGTCTCGCTCCCATTTCGATGCTTGAGATATTTGCGCAACATTTTCTCGATCATGCCGGGCAACTCGCTCGCCGTGACACCGGAGAACACCTGTCGCCCGACAGACTGATTCTTCCCAAACCCGCCGCCGACGAAGATGTGATACGCGTCCACGCTCTCGCCGCCGATCTTCGCCTTCGTGCCGAGACAGCCGATGTCGCCCATGTAATGTTGCGCGCACGAGTTCGGACAGCCCGTGACATGGATGTTCACGGGTTGATCGAGCGGCACTTTCTTTTCGAGCTGCTTGATGATTTCCAGCGCGTGACCTTTCGTGTTCGCCTGCGCAAATTTGCAGTAGGAATTTCCCGTGCAAGCGATGACGCCGCTGGCGAGGTGCGATTGCGTCGTAGGCAAACCGGCCTTGTCCAACGCGCGCTTCAAAGTTTGCACAAACGCGTCCGGCACGTTCGGGATGATAAAATTTTGCCAGACCGTCAGCCGCACTTCGCCGCTGCCGTAAAGTTCCGCCAACTCCGCCACGCGCAACATCTGTTTCGGCGTGATATGCCCAACCGGGCAAACTGCGCCGACGTAATTAAACCCGCGCTGCTTCTGCGGAAAATCGCCGACGTGCGAGTGCGCCAGTTCCTGCGAGGCCCAGCGCATCTGCGCCGCGTCATAAGGCGCGCGCCGAAGTTTTGTGCCGAGCTTTTTCTCGACGAGCGCGAGATAGTCGTCAAACGACATTGTTTCGAGGAGATGTTTGAGCCGCGCCTTTTTGCGATTCGTGCGACAGCCGTGTTCGATATAAACCCGCACCACCGCCGCGACGACTTTGTTAATTTCCGCTGGCGGCACGACGACTCCGAGGTCGCGCGCAAAACTTTTGTGTCCCGTCGCGCCGCCGAGCGCGATGCGGAAATAAATGCCCGGCTCAATCGGATTACCCGACGCCTCCATCTCTGGCCTCTCCCCTCCGAGGGGCGAGGAAGAAGCTGCGGACGCCTCGCTTCCAATCATTACCGCTTTCACGCCGATGTCGTTCGTGTCTTCCACCGAACCGATCAACCCGCCGCCGTCGTAGGCGATGTTGAACTTGCGCGGCAGATCGTAGAACGAGCGGTCGTTGATGATGACCTGCGCGAGCCGCTGCACGAACGGTTGCACGTCAATCAACTCCACCGGGTCAATGCCCGCCGTGGGATTCATCGTGAGATTGCGGATGTTGTCGGCGCCCGCGCCGCGCGTGTGCAAACCGATGGTTTGCACGCGCTGCAAAAATTCCGGCGCGTCCTTCGGCTGGATGAGCCGCATCTGGAGATTCGCGCGCGTCGTCACCTGCACATAACCGCTCGTGAGTTCCGTCGCGATGCGCGCGAGTTCGCGCAGTTGATACGACTTCAACACGCCGCC
>JAYUAV010000077.1:0-2645 GCA_043741175.1 Verrucomicrobiota bacterium | reverse complement strand
CCTGGTAAGTTTTGTCTTCATGCGCCAGCAACAAACATTGACTCAAGCGCAGCATTGAACCGCCGTCCTTGGTGTGCTTGCTCAAATCCACCTTGGCCCGAGTGCGCTGCCATTGGTTGATATACTTCTCGCGTTGGTCGGCGAACGGAGTGGCGAACGATTGCAGGAGATGGGTCGAAGCGCTGTGCTGATTGCATCCGAAGCCCACGCCCAGCGTGAACTCCATTCCGCGCGACAAATCAATCTCCCCGGTCAAAGCGATGTTGCCATCCGTGGCCTGTTCGAATTCCCAATCCATTTTGAAGTTGCCCATCAAGTCCTGCCAGCCGTCGCTGAATCCGACGTAGCCGACGGAGCGCCTCTTGAAATCAGGCGCGCAACCAAACGACATTTCCATGTCCTCCCGCTGCACGTGGAAAAGTTTCCGGCCACCCAATCCACACCACGAGGCCGAGTTGTTCTTGCCCGTCCCCTTCATGTGCGGAGCGAGCAGGGCGAAAAGCCGCAGCTTGCCACGCAGCTTCGGCTCAAGGATTTCCAGCCGCGTGTGCATCAGGAAAACCGGCGAGTGCGGATCAACGAGAATTTCTTTGACGAGGCGATAGCGTCCCTCGCGGTCGGAATTGGTGATCCGGTAAAATAACGCGTTTTGCTCCGGGTATTCAATCTTGTGATCCAGGTCGCGCCGCTCTTCGTGGCAGAACGATTCCCCGTCCGTGATGAGAAACTGCAAATCGCGCGTGTTGGGCGAATCCACGTGCGGAAAATAAATCTCGTTGACGATGCCGTGGCTCAACGTGAACCAGATGCAGGAACTGCTGTGATAAGCCGTGCCGATGCCGTCTTTGGCGCTGGACGTCCAGCGCGGTTCAATGCCGGGCGCGCCAAAGGCGATGGAGTTGTTACTCATAATTCAAAATAGTTCGATGTCAGGCCTGCCCAAGAAAACTGGAATACAGCGTCATCCCGCCATCAATGAGGAGCGTCGTGCCGGTCACATAGGCGGCTTCATCGCTCGCCAGATATATAACCGCGCCCGCCACTTCTTCCGGCTGGCCGATGCGCCGCGCTGGAATCAACGCCAACACCTGCTTGCGCTTGACTGGGTCGTGCAGCCACGCCTCGTTGATCGGCGTGACGATTGCGCCCGGCGCAATGTTGTTTACCCGCACATTCTTCTCCGCCAGCTCCAGCGCCATCGTTTTCATCAGCATGTCCAATCCGCTCTTCGACGCGCAGTAATGAGCATACCCGCCCCACGGAATGATCTGATGCACAGAGGAAATGTTGATGATGACCCCGCCGCCGTTCTTCACCATGCGCCGCGCCGCCAGTTGCGAGCAGAGAAACACGCCGCGCAAGTTCACCGCCATCACGTGATCCCAATCCTTGACTGGCATTTCGAGGAAGGGCCTTTTGTTTTCGATACCAGCGCTGTTGACCAGGATGTCAATCGCCCCGAACTCCCGAAAAATCCTGGCAAACATGGCCTTGATCTCCCGCTCCTTGCTCATGTCCGCGTGGATTGCGATGGCCTGGCCACCGGCGGATTTTATTTCAGCCACAATTGTTTTGGCCTCCTTGGGATGCGACCGGTAGTTAACCACCACCGCCGCGCCCGCCGCCGCCAGACGCCGCGCCACCGCTTCGCCGATGCCAGAACTCGCGCCCGTGACCAGCGCGATACGCCCCTTGAGCCGTTGCACAGTTGCTTTCATGTCACAGTCCTGCCCCTTCCACTAACGCCGCTGTTCCCTTCTCAACCGTCCACTCGTCCTTCATCTCCATCGAGAGAATCTCGTGCGAACTGTCTCCCGGCTTTCGTCCCTGCCACACGCAAACAGTCCCGAACACGCTCGCTAAACGAGCCGTCTCTTTGACCTCCTCAAAACCGGCAGCGCGAAGGAATTGTGGGAATGCGCCACTGACGTTGTCGGAAATGGCCGTGAGACGATGCGAAAGACGTATCCAAACAAGCGCCAGTCTCATCAGCCAATTCTGCGGGCGGCCAAAATCCGCAATGTGCAGCGCGCCACGGGGCCGAAGCACACGGATAATTTCCCGCAGGCTTTGCTGCTTCTGTTCCCGGTTCAGATGGTGAAAGACAAACGTGGAGAAAGCGTGGTCGAGGCTGGCATCGGGAAAAGGCAGTTCGGAACTCGTCCCGTATTGGAAGGTGATAACCACGCCAGCCCGCGCGGCTTTGACTTTCGCGATGTCCAGCGCACTCGCGTCCTTTTCGATGCCCCACACATTGGTTTGCGGATGCAGTCGTTTGGTGAGGATCGCCAGTGCGCCAGTGCCGCAGCCGACATCCAACACCTGTTCGCCCTCGCAGAGTCCAGCTGGCTCAAGCAACAGCCGCTGAAAATCGCGAATGGACAACGCCAGCCGAATGAACGGGTCGAAACACTGGCGAACCACGCCCTTAATAGTTCGTTTCGACATTGGCATGTTTCTCATTTCGGGGTTGCTTCCGTCGGTTCTCACTTGCGGATGAACTATTTCTTGAACCAGGCTGTCTGCCAGCCTTTCATCTGCTGGATTTCTGCCGTTTGATCCTTGATCACCTTCTCGGCGAACGTGAGCAGTTCGGGGCGGTTGCTCCTCTCTTTGACCAACTCCGACATTTGCACCCCGCCTTC
>JAYUAV010000076.1:0-10073 GCA_043741175.1 Verrucomicrobiota bacterium | reverse complement strand
CAGATAGGCCGGCAACAGAACTATGGAGAACGCAGTGAACCACGTCAGACCAAAGTGATTCTTGTGTTCTTGATCCGTATGCCAGCCGGCGATTGGCATAGAACCGTAGGTGAACGAGGTGAACATCACTTTTAATCCCCACAAGGTAAGGATCACACCGGTGGCAACGGGTAGCAGTGATGCGAGGACGCGTCTTCGTTTCATGTGCGGGTTTCTGATTTTCTCAACCAAAACTTTTCTCCAAGGTTACGGACGATATTACAGTCATCCGCCCCTCGTGCTATCCCGGAATACTCCCGGATTCCACACCCGTGATGCCAGCGTAAAAGTGTGAGGTCTGCGCCAAAAGTTTTTTTGGCTGGAGACTAGGATGGAAGGAGGAGGGAACGCATCAAGACGGCAACGCCGCGTGGAGCGGCTCGGCGCACGGATGAGTGGCGTCGCAATGAGACAGGCGTCTTGTCTGTGCGACGCACCGCTGGACGCGGTGTTGCTGGGACGACAAGTCGTCCCAGCAGTAAAAGCGGAGACAAGTCTCCGCACTCCATATCCGTCTCTCGGCTGTCCCACGCTGACGGCCACTTGGGGTCGCACCCAATCGCAGTTGTAGAAGATTGCCTGCGTTGACACGTCGGGCGGACTTGGCTAACTCTAGCTTCATGAAAATAACTCGCTTGGTTCAACTAATCGTTTTGCTTGTTGCCACAACACGTCTTTCCAACGCCACAGACTGGCCGCAATGGCGCGGCCCTGATCAAAATGGAATCTCAAAAGAAACCGGTTGGTCCACAACTTGGCCCGCCGCTGGACCGAAACAACTTTGGAGGGGACAAGTCGGCGTGGGCTACTCCTCCTTTGCAGTTAGTAATGGACGCGTTTATACCACCGGCAATGAGAAGGACGTTGAAACCATTTTTTGTTTTGATGCCACTTCGGGCGTGACGATCTGGAAACACCCTTTCGATTCCAAGCTTGATGCGAAGTATTACGACGGCGGCACAAGCGCGACGCCCACGGTTGAAGACGGGAAAGTTTTCACCATCAGCAAACGCGGGCTTGTACATTGTCTTGATGCGGTCAAAGGCACAGTGGTCTGGTCAAAAAATATCGCGGAGGAACTTAAAGCGGAAATGCCGACATGGGGCTTTGCGGGATCCGTCACGATTGTGGGCGATACGGCATTGTTCAACGTCGGCACCGCAGGAACGGCTCTGGACAAAAAAACCGGCAAACTCATCTGGACATCCGGTAAAGAAGTTTCCGGCTATTCGACCCCGGTGATTTGCGACGTCAAAGGCGAACGCGCAGCAATGTTCACTATCAAACAAAGCGCGGTGGCGGTGAAAATCACCAATGGCAAGGAACTCTGGCGCGTGCCGTGGGTGACTCAGTACGACGTGAACGCCGCTGACCCAGTAATTTTCGGAAACAAGGTTTTTGTCTCTTCCGGTTACAACCACGGCGGCGGAGTTTTTGATGTGAGCGCACAACCAGCAAAGGAAATTTGGAACAACAAGAATATGCGCAATCACATGGCCAGTTGCGTCCTCTGGCAGGGTTATCTTTATGGCGTAGATGAAAATCAGTTGCGCTGTATGGCTTTTGACACGGGCGAGGTCAAATGGACGGACAAAATTTCCGGCAAAGGTTCTGTCACGATTGCTGATGGCAAGTTGATCGTCCTGACGGAACGTGGAGAACTGTTGTTGGCCAATCCCTCGCCGGATGGATTCAAACCCATTGCCCGCGCGCAAGTGATCGGCGGCAAATGTTGGACCACGCCCGTGCTGGCCAATGGCAAAATCTATTGTCGTAACGCTACCGGATTAGTCGTCTGTGTGGATGTGAGCGGGAAATAATGCACGGGTGGGTTTTACCGTTTCATGATCAGCGGATCACTCCACGCGTCCTTTGTTTTTAGGTGTTTGAGGATGAACTTCTGAAGCTCGGCAGTGTCGGCGGTGAGAACAAGTTGTCCGCCTCCGCTGTCAGTTCCAGCTTCGCTGGCGACGATGATGTGGCGGATGGCGCGCGGGTTTTTCTCGATCACGTTACCCAGCCACTTGTAGTCGAGAAGTTCCATCTTGAGTTGCGACTGGACGAAGCCAGTTCGCAAAAGAATGTGGCTGGGTGTTTGAATTTCACTGCGCTCACGAGTCAAACAATCCAGAAAGGTCGCGCCACCCAGATTGAAAAGAACCGCATCATAGTGGTTGGTTTTGTTTTCAACCGTCGTGAGTTGGTAGGCGTGGTCGCTGATCTTCTCGAACGTCCAAAATTCCTCGGCAGTGCTGGCGTTGGTTACATCCGCAGGAATCCATTTGCCGAGTAGCGCAGCGTCAAAGCTCACATCCTTCGCTTTGTAGTAAGGATAGACCGACGTGACAACGCAGCCTGCGATGAGACTGGCGACGATGGCGATGCTTGCGAACAGCGTGGCGAGTTTTCTGTTTTGATTCAGCCGAGGGGCTGCGTTGTTTATTTTCATGTTGAGTTCTCCAGTCGTTGAACACGCGCCGCGCCGATTGGTTGCGCGTCTTTTATTTCGTCGTCGCGTTGTTGGTCGGCGAATCAATCCGATACCGTTCGTGTACGTAAAGTTCGTCCGCCACTTGATAGAGCGCGATTGTGTCCTTCTCTTGTTCGAGATCGGCGGCTGTGGGCGCACTGTTGGGTTTCATGTTCTCTCGCTTGGGATCGCCCGCGTAAAATTCCACGCCCTGCTTCAACCCCAGCACGACAAATTTATTATCATGATAAAGCCCGACGCTCCGGTTGTGATTCAACACAGCCCGACCCGGCGACTGAGGTTCGCCGAACAGGTCGCGCCCAAAAAACATCGTCTCATAAGGCCGACCGAGCAGTCCTAGTATCGTCGGCGCGACATCGAGAGAGTTACCGAGTTGTCCGATGCGTTCGGGTGTTTTCACCGCAGCCGGACCGAGGATCACAAGCGGAATTTCATACGAATGAATCGGAATACTCTGGCTGCCATAGACCCGCGCGCCGTGATCGGCGATGACAATGAAGATCGTGTTATTCCAGTAGGATTCCAATTTCGCAGCACGGAAGAATTGTCCGAGAGCAAAATCGGAATACTTCACGGCGTTCTCGCGGCGATGTTCGTTCGGGTCTTCGGGGATTCGCCCAGCGGGATACGTGTAGGGTTTGTGATTCGAGACGGAGAGGATCGTACTGAAGAAGGGTTTTCCAGTCGAAGCAAGTCGCTTGAACTCTTCGTTCGCGCGCAGGAACACCTCCTCGTCAGCCACACCCCAGATGGTCGTGAACTTGGCATCGGGAAAATCCTTCTGCTCGATAAACCGGTCATAGCCATTACGCACGGCGAACGAACGCATCCCATCAAACAACCCGCGTCCGCCGTAGAAGAACACCGTGTCGTAGCCATCGCGCTGGAGCACGCGCGCGAGCGTCTCGACATTGTCCGACTTATCGCGCTTCACCATGGAATCTCCCGGCAACGGCGGGAACGACGCCAACACACCTTCCATGCCGCGCACGGTGCGGTTGCCGCAGGCGTAAATGTTCGTGAACAACAAACCCTCTCCGAGCGCGAGCGCATCCATCTCCGGCGTCAGTGTGTTCGTGCGTCCCAGACAACCCCAGAACTCCGAGCCTAGACTCTCTTCGAGGAACAGCACCACGTTTAATCGCGGCTTGGTGGAATCACCCGCCACGCGCCGATGAATGGAATTTCCCTCTTTCACGAACTCCGTGCCGGGCGCAGCGAGAATCTTCCGAGTGCGCGTGTAAGCTTCTTCAGTGGGCAAGGTTTTGTAGTTGCCAGCGAAATCCAGATTCCGCGTCCACGCCGCGCAGACGAAAGCGATGCTGCCGTTGTTGGCGATTTCGTTTGCCGTGCGTTCCTTGCTGATGTGTGCGCCTTTGAAGCTGATTGTCGGCGCGAGAACGCAGAGCAGGATCAGCACGACGACGATGGCGCCGAATACTCGCCCACGATTCAACGCTGAACTCCACATCCCAGAAAAAAGTATCCGCGCAGCGATCCACCACACGGCCGCGAGCGACGCGCAGCCGATCAGAATTTTCACCACGGGATAGGAATCCCAAATGTTCACGAACACTTCATGTGGATACAGGATGTAATCCACCGCCACCGTGTTGAACCGCGATTGGAATTCCTCGAAGAAAAAATACTCCGCACCGAGCAAAAAGATTTCCACCAGCCACCAGACGAAACACACGAACCAGAAGAAGTGCCGATGCCACGCCCGCGCCGCCCAACTCTTCGGCAACAACAAAGCCCAACCCAACAGAGGCAGCACAAGCATCAGCGCAACGAAGACATCCCGGTGCAATCCCTCCAGCAGAACACGCCGAGTATCCGCCGAGGCGAGACCACCCGGCGCAAATTTAACAATCAAAAAAACCCGCAACGCAGAAAAGAGAATCAGCAGCGTGACGACGCAGAACCCGGCGAAGCCGACGATGCCGCGACTTTTTTTGGCGCGCGAGGAGGCAGACTGATGGGTCATAATAGGTTTAGCCGACATTTAGGCGCACACTCCAGCGCGCGAGCGTTCAATCGCTCCCACCACAGACAACCACAAGTCCGCGTTGTTAGAAACGATATTTCAATTCACCGGACATTGAACATTTGAAGAACATCGCCGGTAAAAAAACCGCATATCGGCAGGTGGTCAATCGGGCTTTAGCGGAAAAATCTTCCTGAAGTGAACTATTTATCAGGGGCAACCATGGCAGCCTGCCGATGTTTGAATAGATTACTAACGTGAAGAAGCCGGAGGACATAACAACTGACGCGGGATTCGCTGGGGCAAAGAACACCCACGCTTCCGTGGAGCTACCTGCGGCTGAAGCGCGCGTTAATTCTTGGACTCAAGCGTGGGACTGGGTGCGTTCCTGGTTTGAAATCCCCTACGGCTACGAGGACGACACTGGTTTTCATTACGGTCACGAACCCGTGACATGCCGTTCAGACGCGAACGCTCTCCGCGAGGTCTTCACCGACCGCGCCTGCGACACTGCGATGTTCATGGCGGCGACCTCAAGCGAGACATCGCCCGCACCCGCGCCTGAGTTGCCGGCAAATGCACAGCGAGAAAAACACGAGCTTACGGTCAATCCTTCCTGAGTTTCATTACGCAACGGACGCGCGTCACTTTCCGCGCTTCTGCTGGTAAAAATCTTCAATCTCCTGCGCGCTCGCAGGCTGAGGCCAGACCCAATCACGACCCCACCGCCAAAAGTTTGAATTTGTTTTGTTCCCGGCGTGTTTGGGATCGCCGCCGTTGTCTTCGGCATCTTCACCCACGGAGTAGAGCAGGACTGTTCCATCTGCATTCGGCTTGTAGTGCAAAGGCTGGGCGTTCACAGGATCGAGTGGAACTGACGGGAGAAACTCCGGCACGAGCGCGGCGAGGTCAGCGGGAAGATTTCCGTGGCGAAGCTGATGTCGCTTCAGTGCGATGGCGGTGACCGTGAGTTGCCTTCCGGCTTCGGTGACCATGACTTTGTTGAGCATTCCGCTCAGAGAGGCGACGCTCGAACTGAACAATGTTTGAAGGTGCGACCAAGCGTAAAGCGGCGAAAAATCGTCATCATCCACCAATAACGCGAATCCCAACTCTTTGAGCTTCTTTTCTTGAAATTCCAAAGCCGCACCAATGTTCTCATTGGTGACTGCCATTCTCATTGCTTCGAGTTGCGCTTGTTTGCCCTTCAACATCCGCAATTGGTCGGGATAGGACCACGCCACACGCCACATGCCTTCGCGAGAAGCCTCCACGGTTTTTTTCCAACCCACCTTTGCAAGCTCTGCGGCGTCGAGTAGTGGGTCGCCACTTCGGCCGAATGTGGCACCTCCGCCGCCCCACATCCCAGAAGTCATTTGATAAAACGCATCGCGAGACTCGCGCATGTTGGCGATGGTCATTTCGTTTAGAGCGCGCTCCATTTCCAAGGCAAGTTGCATGGGGCGGACAAAATCCAGCGCAGCCCAATCGTCCTGTATCGTGGCGAGTTGAGCTTCGGTCAAGTTTGTGGACTGCAACAATTCCCAAGTGGCGGCCTGCGCGATGTTGGCGATGGCGATCCGCACCAGTTGAGAAATGACGATCCGCTCTTCGGACAAGCCGCGCGCAAGCCCAAGCATACCTCGCAGATGCTTGGTTGCGGCTGCTTCATCGCCATCGTGCAGGCTTAATAAGGCGGCGGCGGCGAGTTTTTGTGAAGCACCCTTCATGGGGGCGAGCATGGGGAGGAGCAGTGTGAAACCTTGGTGATAGTTCAGTTTGAAATCCATGGTTCGTTTTTCTCCGAGTTGACCCAGGAGTTCCAACTCTTTTGCGATTCCATCCAGCGTCACCGCCAAGTCGTCCCAAGTGTTCGTCTCGTTTTCACCCCGGACGGCCGGCTGCTGCCATCCGACCATCGCCCTGCCCGGAGCTACAAACTTCATGGATTGGGGAGGATTCGTGGAAAGTATGTCTTTGGTGTAGAAAGAAAGCTTTGCGTTAACCTGATGAAACAACTCTGCGCCATCCTCCTCCTTCGCGGGCGGCGGCGGAATGAGTTCCTTGACTGTCAGCTTTTCCCCAGCGGCGATCAGTTGCTTCCTGTAATTTGTCACGGCGGTTTTTGCCCGCCAGTAGTAGATCGCCATTCCCAATCCACCCACGACCAACACGCCGAGAAGCGTCAGCAGAATGATTTTGCGCCCGCTGAGTTTCACGTCGTGGCTTGTTGGAAAAATCCGCGCTGCTTCGGCGTGATGTTCATCGCCAGTTTTTCCATCACTTGCAGCATGTCTTCCCAGACCTTGCGCTTCTCGCTCATGGCTTGGTTGCGGAGCAGATACGCCGGATGATACGTGGGCATGAGCGGGATGCCGCGATACGTCTGCCAGTTGCCGCGCAGTTTCGAGATGCCAAGCGTCTTGCCCAACAATCCCTCCACCGCAGTCGCACCGAGCGCGACGATGGCTTTGGGTTTGATCAAATCAATCTGCTCGTGCAGATACGGGATACACGTCGCCATCTCGGCGGATGTGGGTTTGCGATTGCCAGAAGATTCGCCTGGCGTGTCAGGGCGACACTTCAAGATGTTCGCGATATAAACCTCCGCACGACTCACACCCATCGCGGTGATGATCTTGGTGAGCAGTTGTCCCGCAGCACCGACGAACGGTTCGCCCATCGCGTCTTCATCCGCCCCGGGCGCTTCGCCCACGAACATGAGCGGCGAATCAATATTGCCCACGCCGAACACCACGGTCGTCCGGGATGACGCGAGGTTCGCACACTTCACGCAAGCCAGCACGCGCGTCTGCAATTCGACGAACGCAGCGGCTTTGGCGGAATCTGCGGAGACGATGGCTGCCGCAGGGCTAGGAGATTTGTTTAATGAAAACATCCCCGTGTTCACGCGCTTGGGCATGGCCATCACTGGCGTCGGACGAGGAGATGGCTTTGGCGCAACTGGCGATGCGGGAACAGTGGCGGCAGGTCGGCTGGCGGCAAACGTCGCGGGCAACGCAAGCGCGCGGAGTGTTTCCGCCGAGACGGTGACGTTCCGCGTGCCTTTGGATTTCAAATTCTCCAGATGCGTGATCGTGGCGTCGAGTAGTTGATCGTAGGCCGATGACATGGGCGACAGCGTAATGTTCGTCGTGTGTTTTGCCAGTTGCAATTTAGGCGCGGCTCTGGTGAATTGCGCCCATGCAAAAAATCTTTTCACTCGTCGCAATGTTCGCAGGTGCGGGCCTCGCGCTTTCCACACCGACAACCGCAAAAGCTGATTCACCTATCGGCTACAAAGACACGCCGCTCATCCCCGGCACGTCGTGGCATGTGCATGATCCAGATCGCTCACGTCCGCACGTCGTCACGTCTGCACTCACATTCAGCCATAACGCCGGTGCGCCGTCGGATGCTGTTGCGTTGTTTGACGGAAAAGATTTGTCCAAGTGGAGAAGCGACAAAGGCGGGGCGGCGGCGTGGAAAGTTGAGAACGGTTACATGGAAGTCGCACCCAAGGCCGGGAATATTTTCACGCGCGAAGAGTTCGGCGATTTCCAACTGCACTTTGAATTCGCCACGCCGTCCGTCGTGAAGGGCAACAGCCAGGGTCGAGGCAACAGCGGCGTATTCATCCACGGCATCTACGAAGTCCAGGTGCTCGACTCCTACGAGAACATTACTTACGCCGATGGACAATTGGGCGCGCTGTATGGGCAAAGCCCGCCGCTGGCGAATCCCGCCAAGAAACCCGGTGAGTGGTCGAGCTATGATGTGATCTTTGAAGGTCCACGCTTCGATGCAGACGGAAAAATCACACGCAAGGCCGCCGTGACTGTGATCGTGAACGGCGTGGTTCTCCAACATAAGAAAGAATACATGGGATCAACGAAGCACAAGGAAGTAGCCGACTACAACAACGTGAAAGTGACTCGTGGCCCTGTTGGTTTGCAGGATCACGGCGACCTGATGCGCTATCGCAACATGTGGCTGCGTCCGCTCGGCGAATACGACAAACCGTAACCAATTTCACACCAATCAAACCCTCCGCGAGCGAGTCTCACGGAGGGTTTTTCGTTGTCGTCATGACTCGGGATACCCCGGTAGCAGAACTCGGAATGGACAGATTGCGGCGTGATACCGTGCGGGTAGTTTGCATCACCGCAAAATCTGCGGTGAGACAGAAGGGGGAAAAGTTTTAACCCGGTAGAAGTGCGAGAAGAGTGCGCGTTTAATGCGCGACTAGTTAGGAATCTGGATTTGCGCCGTCAACCCACGGCGACAATCAAGCCGCCGATGGGGGCGCCGGCGGCGTGCGACTGGCCTGTTCGTGTCAACTCTCTCCGACGCGGGCAGGCCAGATCGTTTTTTGGAGAAGGAATAATTTGTGAAGTGGTGCATCCGGCAGGACTCGAACCTGCAACCTTCTGATTCGAAGTCAAGAGTTCTGGCGCGTTGCCGATACGTTGGAGGTAATATCATGCAAACTTTTCAGGCCGCTCTCGCTCATTGGCTCAATCTTCGTTGTCTTAACAAGCGTCCCCGCACTCAGGAGTTTTATCGCTACACGGCGGGCATCATCTCTGCGAAGTGGTCGCAGCTAGAGTTGCCAGTCGAGGCCGTCACGCCGGAGTTGTTGCTCGCGTTCGCTCAGGACGTGGCGCATGTCTGCCCGTCGGTTTGGAATCAGATCGTGTCCGCGCTCCGCTTCATCTCGCCTCACGCGAAGTGTCTCTCGCGGCGCGCGGGAAGGGTTCGGGATTTCACGCCGCCCTCTCAGGCGGTCTTCGCGAAGTTTCTGGCGGACGTGGATTCTAACCCGCGCACTCAGGCGGGTTTGATCGTGCGGTTTCTTTGCTTCACGGGGTTGCGGAAGGCGGAGGCGTTCACGTTGCGCTGGGAGCATGTGCTTGAAGATCGCATCATCGTTCCGGCGAAGTGTTGCAAATCTGGCAAGGCGCACATGGTGCCGTTGTTGCCGGGTGTCGCGCCGCTGTTGACTCGGCTTCGTGCTTTGGATTCTGGCGGGTTTGTGTTGCCGCGTGGGAATCCGCGCAAGGCGATTGAGGGCGCGTCGCGTCGTGTGTTTGGCAAGCCGTGGTCATTGCATTGTTTCCGGCACGCTTTCGCGACGGCGTGCATTGAACAGGGCGTGGATGTGCCGACTGTGGCGAAGTGGTTGGGGCATCAGGATTCTGGCTCGACGTTGACGAAGCATTATCTGCATTTGCTGGACGATCATTCGCAGCGGATGGCGGAGCGGGTTCAGATGTTTGCTCCGGTGAATCTGGCGGTGTTGGTCCGGAACGCCACGGTTGAAATCCACGTGACTCAGTGCGCGCCGCCGTGACGCGACGTGCGGACAAACAGCCAGGTGCGTCACCCTGGACAGTCACGCACGGAATCCGTTTTACCCCCATGCAATCACACCGCTGATTTCAGAAACGTCGCTCATATCGAATCCTAGAGCGTTGGTTTCCGGCTCCAGTCGCTGAAAAGGCCGTTGGTGCCGCGATTGCGGATTTTGAAAAATTCTCTCGCTTTGTCAGCCGG
>JAYUAV010000075.1:0-2670 GCA_043741175.1 Verrucomicrobiota bacterium | reverse complement strand
ATCAGCACTATTCCCACCGCCCACGGCACCCAGACGTTGAGCGTTGGAGAAATATCGCCCAGTCGCAACACCAGCAGCGGACTCGCTCCGTAAGCCACCGCTGCGAACGCCTCGCGAAATTTGCTTCTGTTGTGAAATGTTTCCGCAAAAGACTTCGCCGCATACGCGCCGAGAAACACCATGCCAAGCAACGCCACACTTTGCACAATCTCGATGACGACAGTCTGCTTGAAATTATAGACCTTCACCTGCGATATCTCACCTCTGTGCGCCTTGCCCCAATGCATCAGTCCGTAGCCTTCCGCGACAGAGGTGATCAACAGCAATGGCAACAGATGCAAACATAGAATGAAGGCAATACTTCGTCTGGCGGCATCAATACCGCCCCACGTTTGCGACGGTCTGAAAATTAACAACAACGCTTTGATCATGTCGGATGATTCTCTGTGAGTCCGACAACGCTGACAATCAAATTGCTCGTGCCGCCTCGGTTCTCGCCCACGCATCGGCGGCGAGAATCTGTTCCAACGTGGGATGGGAGACCACTTGATGCGCGTCCATCACTCGCGACACCAGCGACGTAATCTGTGGAAAATTTATTTTCCGCTGCACGAACGCTTCCACCGCGACTTCATTCGCTGCGTTCAAGATCGCAGGCAACGTTCCGCCCTCGTCCCCTGCCCTGCGCGCGAGTTTGAGCGATGGGAATCGTTCCACATCCGGCTCTTCAAACGTGAGGCTGCCGAGCTTGGCAAAATCTGTTTGCACACGCCCGCTAACGGCGCGTTCTGGATACGTCAGCGCGTATTGAATCGGCAGACACATATCCGGCGTGGACAACTGCGCGAGCAGCGAGCCGTCCAACTCCACCATCGAGTGAACGATGCTTTGCGGATGCACGAGCACACCGACGCGCGCCATCTCGATGTCGAATAACCAGCGCGCTTCGATCATCTCCAGCCCTTTGTTGAACAGCGTGGCCGAATCAATCGTGATCTTTCGCCCCATCACCCACGATGGATGTTTAAGCGCACATTCGACGGTGATCTCGGAGAATTTTTCCTTGGGCCACGCGGTCTTGTCGCGGAACGGCCCGCCGCTCGCGGTCAACCAAAGCTTGCGGACGGACGCAGCGGGTTTGCCGTCGAGACATTGGAAGATGGCGGAATGTTCGCTGTCCACCGCGAGAACTTTGACGCCGTGCTTGCGCGCCTCACTCATCACGATCTCGCCCGCCATCACGAGGATTTCCTTTGACGCAACGGCGATGTCCTTGCCCGCGCGAATCGCCGCGAGCGCAGGTTGCAACCCCGCCGTGCCGACAATCGCGATCAACACGATGTCCGCTTCCGGCATCGTGGCAAGTTTCAGCAAACCTTCCGCGCCGGAATAGACTTCGCACTTTGCGCCGAGAGTTGCTTTGAGTTCATTTGCTTTCGACGGATCAGCGATGGAGATGGCGACTGGCTTGTGTCGGCGCGATTGCTCTATGAGCAGCCCGACATTGCTGCCCGCAGCCAATCCAATCAGCCGGATGCGCTCCGGCAAATCCTCTGCCACTTTGACGGTGCTTGTGCCGATGGATCCGGTGCTGCCGAGGACAACGACATTCTTCATTTGCGATTTACGATATACGATTTACGCGCGACTGGAGGTGCGGGCGGTCTTTGCCGAAGAGACGACGATGGCAAGAATTTCATCCGCCTCCTCCATCAGGCTTGAGAGACGCGACGATTTAACCAACCCATTGTCCACGAGCATCTCCATCCAAAAAAGTGATTCGTCACATTCCTCCTCAACGATTCGTAATTTGTTGATGAAATCTGGTGTGGATTTGGCGCGGCATACGGCTCGATAGTTTGCGCCCACAGACGTGCCGCTGCGAAGCAATTGTTTTCCCAAGGTTTGAGCGATCCAATTGTTCGGCAGCGCTGAACATACTTTTACCACGCGATTAGCATATGCCTTTGGCCGCGCCTTCATTTCTTCTCTTGTCATAAGTCAGTAGGTTAAAAGCAACGATGATACATTTTTTGCGACGCGTAAATCGTGTATCGTAAATCGCAAATTCAAGGGTGCGTGAGAACGTGCCTAAGATAGAGGTACATGATCGGCGCGTTGAACAGCAGACTGTCGAGCAGATCAAGGATGCCGCCGATGCCGGGGAAGAAGTTTCCAGAATCTTTCACGCCTGCTTCGCGCTTGAACAACGATTCAATTAAGTCGCCGATCACCGCAGTCGAGCTGAGGATGACACCAAGAATCACCGCGTGCAGCGGCGACATTCCCGGCATCTTGTCCCCGAAACAATACGTGAACACCAGACTCGCACCCGTCGCCACGACAATGGCACCGCCGAAA
The DNA here is from genome assembly GCA_043741175.1 of Verrucomicrobiota bacterium. GTDB lineage: Bacteria > Verrucomicrobiota > Verrucomicrobiia > Limisphaerales > JADLHS01 > JADLHS01. The sequence continues at coordinate 309 of JAYUAV010000075.1, read as the reverse complement.
CCTTCCCACGTCTTCGCCGGACTGATTCGCGGGATCATCTTATGTTTGCCGATGAGCGAACCGACGGCATACGCGCCCGAATCGCTGAACTTCGTGACGAGGATGAAATAGAGGACGTAGAATTTTCCGTTGTCGTTGATGCCGGGAAAGAAATTGATCTTCTGGATGAAGTTCAACAACCGCGGCACATACATCAGGCCAAAGAGCGTGGTGGAGATGGCGAGGATTCCCGCCGTGTTGGTCTTGGAAAGAAATTGCAGCACGCACAACCCCAGCACGAACACGATGAGAAAGCTCGTCTCGAAATCA
>JAYUAV010000074.1:0-7700 GCA_043741175.1 Verrucomicrobiota bacterium | reverse complement strand
GACGTCCGTCCAAACACGCCGCCAAGCGCGGCGGGCGGCGCGCCAGCCGCAAGGATGACGGCGGTGCGAGGTATTGAAACGGTTTTAATTTTTCCCATCTGGTTCAAGAAATTGTGCCGCAAGCGATACGTTCGGAGCAAGGTTTGTGTGGCGCATGAAGCATGTCCGATGAGCTTACAATGAAGATTCAAGTTGGGAATCTGTGCGTGTCCGGGACAAATCCCCCTGACCGCCCCGGTTGTTCGCCAGTGTAAATCCTCACTCGACACACAATTTTTCGCCAAGTAGTTTCACCCGCCATGAATTTCTGTGTTTGTTACCCATCTCAATGCGCCAATACGAAGTAATCATTCCTGTCCGCAATGGGGGTCAGGCGTTGGTCAACTCAATCCAGAGCGTGCTGCCCTCGCTCAAGTCAGGACGCGTGTTGCTGACCATCAGTGATAATTTTTCCACTGACGGTTCGCCGTGGAAGCAATTGCTTCAAAGCCTGCCTCCGGATCAGTGGCGGCTCATCGCTCCGCCAGAACCGCTCGGTCGCGTCGAGCACTGGAGCTGGGCATTCGCACAAGGTCAGTGTCCGTGGATCAAACCCTTGATGACCGGCGACCGGATTGATGACGCGTTCTGGGATTGGGCGGATGTGGCGACGGTTCAATTTCCCCAGGCAGGCATGTTGTTCAGCTCCGCGTCGTTGATTGACCCGGCGGCGGCGCATCCGGAAATCGTTACCAAACCCTTGGTAACTGGAAGCACACAACTTTACGACAACGGACGATTTTCCGCCGACGCCATCCGCTGTCTGAATCTGGTGGGGGCGCTATCCCAAATGATGGTGCGTGAGAATGTGATGAAGAGGGCGTTACCCTTCGAGCCATCATTCGCATGGACGGCGGACTGGCGGATGTATCGCCGCTGCTTCCAACAAGCACCCGCTGCCGAGACTCGCGCACGACTCGTGTGTATGGATCGCAGCATTGCGCGGTTGAGTACGTCGTGGAAAGGATTGCGTGGAAGTTTCCGGGAGGAATGGCGCTTCGCGGCGGAGCAGGCAAAGCTTTCGGGCGCGGCGGCGACTGCGGCCTTCTTGAAACGCGTCAAAGCCATCGGGACAAAAATGATTTTGATCTTTGGTCGGAAACTATTGCCGCCTCCGGTGCGTGGCTTCCTGACATCCATCACAGGCTGGCACAAGAAGGCTGCGTTGTTGTGAGCAAGCCATTGAACATCTTATACGCATCCGCTGGCGGCGGCTGGATACATCGCGCGGCGGCAGAGGTGATCAAGCTCGGTCATCAGCCGCATCTCTATTCTCCCGCGAAAAACTCCATGGCATTACCGGAATCAAACTTTCACCGTGCGCGCCCGTTCAATCTCGCGTGTCAGCCGTTCTATCGGATCGCTGGCGGGCGTTTTGCGGAGGTGGGTTATCACCTGATGTTTCCAGTGTGGAAAGCGTGGTTCAAACATCAGCCGCATCCCAAATGCGACGTCGTTCATGCCGTGATGGGATCAGCCACCGAACCGTTTGACATCGCGGACAAGGCAGGCGCGCTGAAAGTTTTGGACGCGTCGAACTCTCATCCGACGAGCTTCTACGGGTTCTGGCAGCGCGAACTCGACATCTGGAACCCATCCGCCCGCGTCAACGTGCCGCGCCGGGTTTTTGCTCGCGCAAATCAGGAGATTCACCGTGCAGATGTGGTGTTGTGCGCCTCCACTTATGTGCGCGACTCGATGATTTATAACGGCGTTCCTGAATCGAAGCTCGCCGTGAATCCGTTCGGTGCAGACTTGAATGTGTTTGTTCCACGTGAGCGTCCTCCCGGAAAACCGCGCTTCCTGTTCGTCGGCGGATTGACGTTGCGCAAAGGACTTCAATATCTGATCCCGGCGTTCGAGCAGATCAAGAAGCAACGGCCCGATGCGGAATTGGTCCTGTGCGGGCCGTTGAATCACGCAGACTTCGCGGAGTTGTACATTCGCTGGAAACATCTGTTCACGCACATCCCCAGCATCGCTCACAAAGACCTCGCGGAACTCATGCGCTCTTGCACGGCGTTTGTGTTTCCATCCGTCGAGGAAGGTTTCGCCAGAGTCATCGCAGAAGCGATGGCTGGCGGGTTGCCGATCATCGCCACGCACAACAGCGGCGCGACCACAGTCGTCGAGAACGGCAAGCAAGGGATCATCGTACCGGTCTGTTCATCGCAGGCTGTCACGGACGCGATGTTAAAAATGATCGAGCAACCTGACCTGTGCGATGCGATGGGGAAAGCCGCCGCTGCGCGAATGGCTCTGGATGGTTCGTGGACGTGTTATGCTGGGCGCTTGCTCGAAACTTACATCGCTCACTTGGGCAAAAAGCGTTAGAGCCTGTTTGAAAACTGGGTTTGGCTGGTCGTCCTCGTCGTCGTTCTCGTCCTCGTCCGCGAGTTTTCAAACACGCTCTTAGTCCGAGCGCGCCTTCCGGTTTGCTCTGCGCCCCGCCGCTTCCTATCTTCATCGGAATTGAACGCCCGTCTCACAACTGCGCTAGTCCTGCTGCTCATGGCAATCGCCACGACGCACGCGGAAGAAAAATATTACGCCGCCACAAATCTTTGGAAGGCGGAAGTAGGCCACTACAATCAATCCTCGCCAGCGATGGATTCCAATAACGTGATCTATGTCACGTCATGGCTCGGAACTCTTCACGCCATCAATCCTGATGGTTCAACGCGCTGGGCTATCAAGTTCGGCGGCGAATCAGTCTCTACGCCGGCCATCGGCGCGGATGGCGTCATTTATTTTGGATCACGCGACCGTCATATCCGCGCCGTGTCACCTGACGGCAATCTGAAGTGGAAGTTCAAGACTACGGCGTGGGTGGACGCTTCACCCGCCATCGGCGTGGACGGAACGATCTATTGCGGCTCGTGGGACAAAAAAATTTATGCGCTCAACCCGGATGGAACGAAGAAATGGGAGTTCGCCACGGGCGGCGCGATTGTTTCATCGGCGGCGATTGATGAAGCAGGCGTGATTTATTTCGGGTCGCATGACATGAATTTTTACGCACTGAATCCCGACGGCACGAAGCGTTGGGAGTATTCAGTGGCGGGCGCGGTGACTTCCTCTCCAGCAATTGGCAGCGATGGCGAACTCTATTTCACCTCGGTGGATGGAAAATTACACGCGCTTAATCCGGACGGCACATCACGATGGCAGTTGCACACCGGCAGCGTCACGCCGTCATCACCCGTGCTTGGGCCGGATGGGACGATCTATGTTTCGGTGAATCAAACGCATTGTGCAGTCGGGCGGGATGGTAAGTTCAAATGGAAGCGTGCCTTTTGGCATGCCCAGACTAATTATTTTGGTGAAACCGCCGCCGCCGTTCTCGCCAATGAAACGGTGGTATTCACGGGCGGGGACGGTTTTGTGATGACCGTGCCGGGAGACAACGGGGAAAAGGAGTGGCTGTGGAACTCCTGGCTTGATGGTCCGAGTTATTCCGCGCCGCTCGTGTCATCTGATGGAACGGTCTATGTCATGGGAATATCCCAACAGCTTCGGGCGTTGAAACGCTCAGTGCCACTCTCTGCAACACCGTGGCCCATGTTTCGAGCCAACCCGCAACGCACCGGCCGCGTCAACCGGATGCCATGATTCACCGTCCCAGTGCCAGCGCAGATTCATAGGCTGCGAAAAACTTCTTGGCCATCAACTCTGGCGAAAGATATTCGCGCTGCTTGGCCCACGTCTCCGCATCCACGCGGCCTTGTCCGAACAACGGATGTTTGCACGCCGCGCGCAACGCACTCTCGAAAGCCTCCTGATCACCCGGCGGAAACAACAGGCCATTCTTCCCGTGTTCCACATAGTCAGGAATCCCGCCGACTGTCGCTGCCACGACGGGCAAGCCCGCCACGACCGCTTCCTTCACAGAGTTCGGACTGGTATCCGCACGGGTTGGCATCAGTAGGATCGTTGCGGTTTCCAATTCTTTCGCGACCTCGTTCGGCAGCAGGTGATGTTTGAATTCGATGCGCCGCCAGGTTTTTTCCGAAACCGTCGCGCGCAGGGGTTCGATGTAACCCGACATGGAATTTGTGATGATCTTCACCCTGAAATCCATCTCTCCACTCAATTGTTCGAGCGCGGCAAACAGCATGTCTGCACCCTTGCGATGCCACAGCCCGCCCACCGCCAGAAATTCTACGGGCGCAGTGGCGGGACGGCGTTGGACATTGCGGAAGAAATGATTCGGCGCGTGTTCAGCCTGGTGTACCCTGGGTTTTGGGAAATTCTCCTTGAGGAACTGAACCGCAAAATTGGACTCCGTGGTCACGACGCGGGCGCGTCCGAGGCTGACGCGCTCGACGAATTCAACGAATCTATCGTAGCGCGGAAGTTTGATTCTTTGTTTATACCACGCGAACAAACCCTGAATCGTCATCACATACGGCCAGCGCAGTCGCGAGGCGATCAGCGACGCGCCATTCTCACTGCCCCACGCATGGATGAGGTCGGGTTTGATCTGCTCGCAAACTTTTTTTATCCGCAACGTATCCAGCCAGAAAAATGTAGCGAGCCTCGCCTTCGGAGATGCCTTTAGCACATGGAAGGTGACTCCCTTTTGCTCGAACACATAATCTGCCGGGATGTCGCCGCGAAACAGGATGACGTGGACGCGGAGGTTAGGATTCTTTTCGTATTCACCCAGCAACACCATTGCCCACGTCGCCGGATGACGACGCGGCAAATGTTTTAACGGCTCAGGAACATCCGCCATCCACTCGACCGGATAATCAGAAATCCAGACGACGGTCAGGGGTGATTTAGTTGCTGCCATAATTCAGTTCAAAATCCGAGGTGCGATGTTCTTTCAAGACCGTAGCAGCCGACGTCAGGAGGCTCTGATTTCGAGATGATTTGAGCCTCGTCACCTCGGCTGCTACGAAGCATTAAAACCGGCCTGCCTGTAACAACGGTGGTGAGTCCGTCTGCATCGCGCGCCAAAGTGTTGGGTCAACGGGCATTTTCCACTGCGGTTGGGGGTTTGCGGGTGACAGTTTTTAATCCCAGCACGCTCATGAAGAAACTCGAAAAAATCGTCTGCACACCTAGCACGACCAGTGTGACGGCTGGAATCAATCGCCGTAGATTTTCGGCATAATCCATGACTCCGTACTGGGTTTGCTGCCAAATCCAGACCGCCCTGCCGAGCCACCCTAAACCCGCAAGCAGAACCAGCAGGCCAACGACGATTCCTTTTTCGAGTGTGAAGACAGTAAAGATTCGCGACAGCTTCGGGTCTTCCGGCAACAACCCCTCGGCGATGGCGAACACCTTTGTAAAAAAGGCAAACGCCACGAGTTGGAATCCAACGATCATGAGCATGGACGATACAGCCAGCGTTCCCACGTCGAACGAAACTCCATTGGCTCTCACCGGGGCTGTTGCGAGCAAGACGGTGGCAATGGCACCGACAAGCCCAAGCAGCAATCCCGGCATCAGGAACAACCAGCGAGGCGAATAGATCAACATGAAGCGCAGATGCCGCCATCCATCGCGCCACGGTTTCAGATGCGGAGGGCGCGAGCGTCCGTCCTTGTGCAATGTGATCGGGACTTCCGTGATGCGAAGGGATTTGAACGTGCCCTTGATCACCATCTCCGAGGCGAACTCCATGCCGGTGGTTTTCAATTCCATCTTCTCGTAAGCCGCCTTGCTAAAGCCTCGCAAGCCGCAGTGAAAGTCCTGCGCCGGGCACTTGAAGAAAATTCGCCCAATCGTCGAAAGCACCGGATTACCGAGCCAGCGATTCTTCCACGGCATCGCACCCGGCATGATCGTTCCGCCGCCGCGTGGCATCCGGCAACCCATCACCAGATCGTAACCTTCGCGTAGTTTTTGGACGAAGCCCGTGATGTTGGAGAAATCATAGCTGTCATCTGCGTCACCCATGATCACGTATTTGCCGTGTGCCGCTTCGATACCGCCGCGCAGCGCGCTGCCGTAACCCTTGGCAGTGACTGGCACGACTCGCGCGCCACACTTCACCGCGATGTCCTGAGAGCCGTCAGTGCTGCCGTTGTCTGCGATCAATACTTCGCCCGTGACGCCAGCCTTATCGAGACCGGCACGCGCTTTTTGGATGCAGCGTGCCAACGTCTCCGCTTCGTTCAGGCAGGGCATGACAATGGTCAGTTCTGTATTCACGGCGGATTGGATAGGGCGGATTTGGAATTAATTCAAGGCCGAACGCGGGCGACTTCCGGGGTTTGCGGCAATGATCTGCGCGCGCCCCAACCTGAATCCTTGAGCGCGAGGAAGCGTTTCTCAAAAAAGAAATACGAAGCTGAAGACACACTGACCGCCACCACGAAATAGATCACGAACCGGGTCAACCCTTGTGCCGAGTGGTATCCTGCCGGCCAAACCGCATGGGAAATATGCATCAGCGGCAGATGAAACACATAGAGGCCATAGGAGATTTTTCCGATGTGCGAAAGCCACGGCCATGTCAGCCACCGCCGTAAGATCGTAGGTTGAAGCGCGCAGAAAATCAGGGCGGCACTTGTTGCGTTCAACAACGTGTAAGTCCAAGTGTATTGAAAATAATCTGCCATCCCGCCATAACCAAACGCCAGCCATCCGGGATTAAGGCGGTTGGCTTGTAAGATAACTGCCTGGGTAAGTCCTGCTATGACGGTCACCGTCAACATCGCCAAGAAAACTTTCATGGCGCGTGATTTTATCCATTCACCCAACCTTGCGGGCAGCATTGTCAACAAAGCACCGAAGGCAAAAGCGTCCAAATGCGACGTCGGCAAACTATGGACCGCCTTGGCGATCTGTGCAGGCGTTTCAAGCCATGACCCCAAACACAGCCCGCTGACGAGTCGCACCATTGGTCCAGCTAAAACCATGGTTATCACCACCCTCCGCAGTCCGGTCGGCGACAGGAAAAAAACGACGAATGGCCAAACTAAGTAGAATTGTTCCTCGACACATAACGTCCAAAAATGACCGTAGTAATTTGAATCGGCAAAGCCGGGGAAAAAGCGGCCGAAATTGTAGGTGAACGTCACCAACCAAGGCCACGCCGTTGGTGTTGACTCAGGGATTTTTACTAAAAAATAAGCGATGACGCATACCAAGATAAACCCGAAATAGACCGGCCAGATGCGCAGTCCACGTCGCCAATAAAAACGAAGCAGATAGCCTTTCAAGTCTTGCCCGGAATCAGAAACAAGGATTCTTGTGATCAAAAATCCGGATAACACAAAGAACATCTGTACTCCGACCCAGCCAAACGAGCAAAGATGGGAATGAATCATGATGACCAACAAGACCGCGATGCCGCGAATGCCATCCAAGCTTTTGAAGTATGGCAGTTCTTTGTGTTGATCCTTGGTCATCTTATTCGCGCCAGTGTCATAGGGTCATTATCCTTGAACCCAACGATGCATTCCGAACGCTTTTCAACGACGCTTTCATGCTCAACAAGGCAGCGCAGGGTGAGGGGTGGTTCGGATTCACGGCGTTTTGGATAGAGAGAATTCAGCAACAATTCAAGGTTAAACCCGAACGCGGGCTGGACTTGGAGGCCGTTCCTGAAAAGAATCCTGCATCAGAATTGCGGCATTCGTGAACCGTCAGATACCGCATCCGTTAAAGCCCGAACTGAAAATCACATGACACCGCTAGAT
>JAYUAV010000073.1:0-2206 GCA_043741175.1 Verrucomicrobiota bacterium | reverse complement strand
GCCGATCTCTTTTGAGACGCGATTGCGGGTGGCTTTAAGATTTTCAACTTCAGCGAGAGCTTTGCGACGCGCGTCGTCGGATTGGAGGATGCCATCAATGAGCGTTTCATCCCCTGCCCCGCGCGTGGCGAGGCGTTGGCGCACGAAGTCGGGCTTTTCGCGAATCAATTTGATGTCCAGCACGCGCGAATTATAGGAAGGAACACCGCCGTCGCAAGGCGGAAGCCTCGCCTGTCAGTGTTTGACGAGCTTCTTCTTCGCGCGTTCCTGAAAGTATTGATCCGCCATCACGCCAGCCAAAACAACCGTGCCCATCACCGCGAAGTTCAGCGAGCTTTGGATGCCAAGCAAGTTCACCAGGTTTTGCAGCACTTGAAGCAACGCCGTGCCGATGAGGATGCCGATGATTGAACCCTCACCACCGCGCAGACTGCATCCGCCCAACACCGCTGCCGCGATGCCGTAGAGTTCGTAGAAGTTTCCGTGGTTCGAGGCCGAAACAGAGTTCGTGTAGAACGCCAGCAGCACGCCGGAGATTCCTGTGAGCAATCCTGCGATGACGTAGGCACTCGCGATGACTCGCTTCGTGTTGATGCCGGAGAAACGCGTCGAGTCTTCGTTGCGTCCAACGGCCAGCAGATAGCGACCATACACCGAGCGATGCAACACGAACCACATGATGATCGCAACGATGATGAGAATGGTGAAGGGATTCGGCAGGCCGAATACGTGGTTGCCCTTCGCGAGGTGTTGAAGCGTCTCAAAACCTTCCGCTTCGCCAAAGCCTTTGGTGTTGTCGCCAGAAAAATAACGCGCCACGCCGCGATAAATCAGCAGACCACAAAGCGTGATGATGAACGGTTGAATCTTCAACCGTGTGATAAGCGTGCCGTGGATGAAACCCAAAAACATCGGCAGCGCAATGGCCGCAAGCACTGCGACCGGCCAAGCCCAATGCCATTCGCGCAATGCCATCGGCAGCAACACGCCGCTCAATGCAAACATCGAACCGACCGAGAGATCAATGCCACCCGTGATGATTACCAAACCCAGTCCGATGCTGAAGATGCCGAAGATGCCGACGATGTTGGCGGTGTTTGTCAAATTTGCTTCCGAGAGGAAGCGCGGGTTCTTCAACGTCGTCGCTACACACAACGCAAGGAGCAGACTAAATATGCCGAGTTCTTTTTTCATTCTTGATCCGAGTTAATCCGTGAAATCTGTGTCTTTCTTAATTTGAAAACGCCGCCTTCGCCGCTGCGATGGTTTTGCCGACGGCCAATTGCATCACGTTCTCTTCCTTGCAATCGGCGCGTTCCAGCACGCCGGTGATCTTGCCTTCGTGCATCACAGCCACGCGGTCGCTCACGTTCAGGACTTCTTCCATGTCGCTGCTGATCATCAAAATCACCGCGCCGTTATTTGCGAGTTCGCGCATGAGCCGGTAGATTTCCGCCTTCGCGCCGACATCAATGCCGCGCGTCGGTTCGTCGAGGATCATCACCTTGGGCGACATGGAGAGCCATTTGCCGAGCACAACCTTTTGCTGATTGCCGCCGCTCAGATTCACGACGCGCGTCTCGCAGCCGGGCGTTTTGACTTTGAGCGACGCGATCTGCTCGTTGGCAACTTTCTTCTCCTTGTTGCGGCTGATCATGAAAAACGACGCGAAGTTTTTCAGCGATGGAAGAGTGATGTTTTCGCGCACGGTCATGCTCGTCACCAAGCCTTCGCCGCGCCTGTCTTCCGGCACGAGGTAAATGCCGTGGTCAATCGCCTCGCGCGACGTGCTGATCTTCAACGTATCGCCGCCGATGGAAACTTCTGCGCGGCCGTGTGGATCAAGACCGACGATGGCTTTGGCAATCTCGGAACGCCCTGCGCCCACGAGTCCCGCAAATCCAAGAATCTCACCGCGCGTCGCATCGAATGAAACAGATTTACCGGGATAACGGCTCGACGTGCAGTTGCGTACTTTGAAATAACCCGGCGTCTTGGCGGCACTCGATGCGGTGTAGGCACTCTTGATCTCGCGCCCAACCATCAAGCTCACGATGCGGTCGTGGCTGATCTCAGCGCGATCCAGTCCACCCGCGTTCTTGCCATCGCGAAAAACAACAACGCGGTCGGCGATGTGGTTCACTTCACCGAGGCGATGCGAAATATAAACCACGCTCACCCCCTGCTTCTTGAGTTCGAGAACGAG
>JAYUAV010000072.1:0-3505 GCA_043741175.1 Verrucomicrobiota bacterium | reverse complement strand
CAAATTTATCCCAGTGGCGAGTTGCGAAACCCCGCCACTCGGCAAAATTTGCTCGGTCAACCCGGCAATTTCTTCCCTATTCGCTTCGTTATTCATACTCATAGCCAGTTTAGCAGTGGCTGTGCCACGGACTTTTTCGCCCCGAAAGCTTTCGGGTCTCCGGTCACTGCGCGCACTGCGTCGGACTTCTTCTGCCGTGATCGGAGTCACAATAACAGACTCAACGGCGGCGGCATCCGCAGCAGTGGCGACTTCAGGGGTTTCAATTGAAGCATTTGAATTTGATTCCTCGTGGGTCGTCCCGCGCATCGCTTCGCGCACAGTCGAGGCTGCCATCGCTCGCAAGTCCGCTGCGTCTATCAGCGATGTTTGAGTCATCGCGTCTTCGGATAACAACACCCCTGCGGCAGTCGTCGAAGGTCGCTCCACGTCCAATGCGATAACCTTCGGCGGCTGCGCCGCGTCTTGAACTAACGCTTGCTCGATCTGCTTCAGGTCAACGGCAGGTTTTCCAGCAATTGCGACTTCATCGCCCTCGACCAACGCGAGTGATTCCAGATTGATCTCCGCTGATCCTGCTGTTGGTTCTGTTGCATCTGCCCCTTGAGTTGCGGTAATTTTGCCCGCCACAGCTTCGACAGAAGTCTTCTGAGCGGAACAATCCTCGACCGTGATAGGACTCTCCGACATCGCGTCACTCGTGCCGGAAGCGGGAGATTTTTCATCCTGCTTCACGACAGGCGTTGGCATCCCGGAGAACGCGGCAGGTTGGATGGTTATCTCGTCGTCGCGCTTTTCCTGGCGCTTGCTGCCGCGCGGCGGTGCTGAGGGTTTGTGTTCCTCATGCGCTTCAACAGAGCGTGCCGACCGATGTTCCTCGCTGCACCCGCCTGCCAGCGATTCTTGCTTCAACTTCTCGGCGACCTTCTTGGGCGGCGTTTGAACCGCGCGATCCAGGACGTTGCTGAATGGCAATGTCGAACCATCCGAGAATCGAGAATGTGTCGGGGACTTGCCTTCGACTCTCGACTCTCGACCCTCGACTCCTCCCGCCGTTGCGATCTGTGTGAAAATAAATGAATTGTTCATTTCGTAGGTTTGCTTTTGGGTTGTTCAGAGAGATAAAAACGCAATCGCTCGGTGACTTTCGCCACGCGCTTCGCGTCGGCGGCACTGAGCTTGGACATCGCTTCGAGGATGGGCGCGCTTTCCGCCTCCTTCATCAGAGCGATGATCTTGATCAACGTCGGCTCTTCCATCTCCTTCATGATTGGCGCGGCACCATCGGGCGACATCGCCGCATAGGTCTTGGAAAGTTTCTTGATGTTGACCGCTTCCTCGGCGTTGATGCGAACGATGCTGGCCTCCACCTGCATCTGCAATTGATAGACGGCCTGTGTCACGACGTTGATCTCCAACCGCTCGGTCTTCAACCGCTCAGAGAGTTCGTTCAAATCCTTTTCGCGCCGCGCCAATGTCTCTTTCTCGATCCTCAATTCCTGGATGAGCATGTCAGCTTCCTGACTTTTGAATTCCCAAGACGGCCCGGCTTCCTTGGCTTTCGCCACGATCTCTTCCTGCGATGGATCATCATGCACGGCGGCGACGGGCACTTTCCAGACAAGCACCGTGACCACGGTGTAAAGCACGAGGCCGAGAATTGAAGAGACCAGTGAGTTCGCGAGAATTTTCATGAGTGTGAATTCGCTTCAGTTCGCCACGTTTGCGACAGAGCAGCGCGTTGGGTTGCCATTTCGTCGAGAAACTTCTGCGTCTCGCGCTGCACGTCACGGTCATGTGAGAGCCGCTGTTTGCCACGAAACTTTTCCACGGCCTCGCGCTGCTGCCGTGCGGCGAGCATTTGCTGCAACGCCTGCGCCACGGCGCGCTCGGCTTGAGCGAGAGTCTCCTCGCGCAACTTGCGGTCTTCTTCGAGATAATTGCTCTCCTGACGCAACCGCGTCGCCGCAGATGCCGAGCAACCGGACTCCAGCGTGTTGCGGAGGCGCACCCACGCATCATCCAGATCGTGTTGCACGGCTTCCAACTGACTCAGCGCGCTTTGCTTCGCCAGCAACGCCTGTGCGTATTGCTCCAACGCGGTCTGTTCCACGCGGCGGCGTGTCGTGGCTACGGCTTCGAGGCTAAACTTGAATGGCTTCATAGATTATTTTGTCGTCAACGTCCGGGCTGCGGTAGGGGCTTGTGTGGTCATGGCTTGCGCCAGAAGTTTCCAACTCTCATCACCCGCATATCCTTCGCGCACGCCTTGGCGCAAAAACTTCTTCAGCGGCTCGCTCAGGCGGATCGCATGATCAATGGCCGCGTTGCTGCCAGCGGGATACGCGCCGATGTTGATGAGGTCTTGATTGCGCCGGTAGAGCGACATCGCCTCGCGCGCTTTGCCCGCGAGATCAACCTGTTCGCTGGAACAAAGATCGCGCGTCAAGCGGCTCACGCTGTCCAGCACGTCTATGGCGGGATAATGATTCTGCGTCGCCAACTCGCGTGTCAGCACGATGTGCCCATCCAGAATGGAGCGCACGGCGTCGGCGATGGGATCATTCATGTCATCCTGCTCGACGAGTGTGGTGAACAAACCCGTGATCGAACCAACCTCACCCGTGCCAGCGCGTTCGAGCAATTGTGGCAACATGGAGAACACCGACGGTGTGTAGCCGCGCGTGGCGGGAGGTTCACCGACTGCGAGACCGATCTCGCGTTGCGCCATCGCGAAACGTGTCACTGAGTCCATCATCAACAACACGTTCTTACCCTGATCGCGGAAATGTTCGGCGATGGTCGTGGCGGCGAACGCACCTTTCACGCGCGCCAGCGCGGGTTCGTTCGATGTAGCGACAACGATGACCGAGCGTTTGCGTCCGGCGTCATCCAAATCTTTTTCCAGGAACTCGCGCACTTCACGACCGCGCTCCCCGATCAGCGCGATGACGTTCACATCGGATTCCGCGCGGCTCGCGATCATGCCGAGCAAAGTGGATTTACCCACGCCGCTGCCTGCGAAGATGCCGAGACGTTGCCCGCGTCCGCAGGGTGTGAATGTATCAATCGCCTTCACGCCCGTTTGAAAAACCTGAGAGATGCGTTGACGCTTGAGCGGGTGTGGCGGGAGAAGATTAGCACTGACCTGACGTTCGGCATTGAGCCGCCCAAGTCCATCGAGCGGACGACCGAGGCTGTCAATCACGCGACCAAGCAATCCCTCACCCACGCCCACTTTGAGCGGCGAACCGAGTGCGATGACTTCGCTGCCGGGATGAATCCCGCGCACTTCGCCAAGCGGCATGAGGAGAACGTGATGATTCCGAAAGCCGACGACTTCGGCGAGTGTGCTGCCGTCGTGCCGCGCGGATTCGATGCGGCAGACTTCACCTACGGCGCAGAGCGGCCCTTCAGACTCGATGACGAGGCCGATGAGTTGCACCACGCGTCCGCGATTCTCCAACACGCGCGTGTCCCGCGCACGTTGGAAGGCTTGCGCGAG
>JAYUAV010000071.1:0-3784 GCA_043741175.1 Verrucomicrobiota bacterium | reverse complement strand
ACCCACGCCCAAGCCATGCTCAACCTACGCGTCGCTCGCTCCAACAACCTCTGGAACTCCTATTGGTCAAATAACTGAGCGGCACTTTCAGTCACACCCCCATGGCCTGGGTGTGACTGAAACTGCCGCTCAGTTTTTGGAGTGCGGAGACTTGTCGCCGCTTTCATGGCCTGAGCGGCACTTCCAGTCACGCCCTGCGCATTGAACCGCGCTTGACGGTCGCACTCAGAATCTTCAAAGTTTCCGCTCATTTGAGCCGGAATCCGGCGTGATAACAATTTTATGAGCAACGCACAAAACTCGTTCGATTCACAGACACTACGTCAGTTCGATCTCGGCACTGGCCGCGAAGGAAATTTTTATTCACTCCCCGCGCTCGAAAAGGCTGGCGTCGGCCCGATCTCCAAGCTGCCCGTCTCCATTCGAATCGTGCTGGAATCCGTCCTGCGCAACTGCGACGGCAAACGCGTGAGTGAAGCCGCCGTCCGCGCGCTCGCCAATTGGAAACCTGTCGAGGAACGCACCGAGGAAATCCCATTCGTCGTCGCACGCATCGTGTTGCAAGATTTTACGGGCGTGCCGTTGCTGGTTGATTTGGCCGCGATGCGGAGTGCCGTTGCCAAGCTCGGCAAAAATCCCAAGATCATCGAACCACTCGTGCCTGTGGACCTCGTCGTGGATCACTCGGTGCAGGTGGATTTCTCCGGTGGCACGGATTCGATGGAGCGCAATCTCGATCTTGAATTCACGCGCAACCGCGAGCGTTATCAATTTCTCAAGTGGGGCATGCAGGCGTTTGAAACTTTCAAGGTCGTCCCGCCCGGCATCGGCATCGTGCATCAGGTGAACTTGGAATATCTCGCGAAGGGCGTGCTGTCTTCTCCATCAACCATCAACTCTCAACCATCAACTTATTTCCCCGACACGCTCGTCGGCACGGACTCACACACCACGATGATCAACGGTCTCGGCATTGTCGGCTGGGGCGTCGGCGGCATCGAAGCGGAAGCGGGCATGCTCGGTCAACCGGTTTATTTCCTCACGCCTGATGTGGTCGGCGTGCATCTCACTGGCTCAATCCGTGAAGGCGTCACCGCTACCGACGTGGCGCTCACCGTCACGCAGATTCTGCGCAAGGCCAAGGTCGTCGGCAAGTTCGTGGAATTCTTCGGCACCGGCGCCGCCGCGTTGCCGCTGGTGGATCGCGCGACCATCGCCAACATGGCCCCCGAATACGGCGCCACGATGGGCTTCTTCCCGATTGACGAGGAATGCACCAATTATCTCCGCGCCACGGGCCGCACAAATGGTGATTGCAAGCTCTACGAAAACTATTATCGCGCCCAAGGTCTCTGGGGCATGCCGCAACTGGGTGAGATCGAATACTCGCAACTCATCGAACTCGACCTCGCGTCTGTGAAGCCCAGCGTTGCTGGCCCGAAACGTCCACAAGATCGCATCGAGTTGCCGAACATGCGGCGAGAATTTCTCGGCGCGTTCCAACGGCCCGTCGCTGAAAACGGATTCGGTAGAACGCGCAAAGATATTTCCAAGTCGGTCAAGTTGGAGATGACGAACAAGAAGAAGGTCAAAGTCGGCACTGGCTCGGTGCTGATCGCTGCCATCACCAGTTGCACGAACACATCCAACCCTAGTGTGATGCTTGCGGCTGGCTTGCTCGCAAAGAAAGCTGTGGAACGCGGTTTGACCGTGAATCCAGCGGTGAAGGCTTCGCTCGCGCCCGGCTCACGCGTCGTCACGGATTACCTCAAGAAGACGAACCTCCAGAAGTATCTCAACAAGCTGCGCTTTAATCTCGTCGGCTACGGCTGCACGACCTGCATCGGCAACTCCGGCCCGCTCGACGCGAACATCGAAGACGCTGTCGTGAAGAACGATTTCGTCGCCGCCAGCGTATTGTCCGGCAACCGCAACTTCGAGGCGCGTGTGCACCAGAACATCAAGGCGAACTTCCTCATGTCGCCGCCGCTCGTGGTCGCGTTTGCGCTCGCAGGTCGCGTGGACATTGACCTGAGTTGCGAACCACTCGGCAACGACCAGGACGGCAATCCCGTCTTCCTCGCCGACCTCTGGCCCACGCTTCAGGAAGTTCGCGACGCAATGGAATCCGCGCTCAAGCCGGAAATCTTCCGCAAGCTCTACAAGGATTTTGCCGCGCAGAATCCGAAATGGAACGAAATCCCGTCCAGCGTCGGCAACGTGTATGAGTGGGATCGCAAGTCCACTTACATTCAAGAGCCGCCGTTCTTCGAGAACTTCG
This sequence comes from Verrucomicrobiota bacterium, assembly GCA_043741175.1. Classification (GTDB taxonomy): domain Bacteria; phylum Verrucomicrobiota; class Verrucomicrobiia; order Limisphaerales; family JADLHS01; genus JADLHS01. The sequence continues at coordinate 1,503 of JAYUAV010000071.1, read as the reverse complement.
CCATGACGCCCGGCAGCATCGCTCCGATCACCGGCGCCCGCGCGCTCGGTATTTTCGGCGACAGCGTCACGACCGATCACATCTCGCCCGCCGGCGCGATCAAGAAAAGTTCGCCCGCTGGAAAGTTCCTCCAGGAAAACGGCGTCGAGGCGGTGGACTTCAACAGCTACGGCTCGCGCCGCGGCAACGACCGCATCATGACACGCGGCACGTTTGCCAACGTCCGCATCAAGAATCTCATGCTCGGTGGCGAAGAAGGCGGCAATACGATTGGTGCCGATGGCGCGAAGACTTCCATCTACGACGCCTCGATGGCTTACCAGAAAGCGGGCACGCCGCTCATCATCATCGCCGGACAGGAATACGGCACCGGTTCATCGCGCGACTGGGCCGCAAAAGGCACAAATCTCCTCGGCGTGAAAGTCGTCGTCGCGCAAAGCTTCGAGCGCATCCACCGCAGCAACCTCGTCGGCATGGGCGTGCTGCCGCTGCAATTCAAGGACAACACGACCGCGCAAACCCTCAAGCTCGACGGCTCGGAGACCTATGACATCGTCGGCCTCGATGCCAACATCAAGCCGCAGCAAGACCTCACACTCCAGATCACGCGCAAAGATGGTTCGGTGGAAAACGTGAACGTCCGCTGTCGCATTGATACGCCCATCGAGATTGATTACTACCAGCACGGCGGAATTTTGCCGTATGTGCTGCGCCAGTTGGTGGCGTGTGCATCTTGAGAGTACCCCCCGGAATTCCGGACTGTTCGGCAGGGGCGGCTATTTGGTCAATGCCTGTCGCACGATTGGAGTGCAAATTTCTGAGCAATTCCGCAACCGGGGGAACCTACCAGATGCACACGTTGGTGGCGAAGGCGTAACTTTATGTTCGAGTTTTTTCGCAAAAAGAAACAGCTTGATGAGATTCCGAAGAGGCTTGTTTTCAAGAGCAATGAAGCCGCATTTCAACATGCATGTAAGTGCCTCAATACTTCCTTGTTAAATGAAACACCCGTTCTTGCCATAGTCTTTGCCGTTTAAAAAATGGTGATTGCTGTTTGAAGATTTCAAACTCTGCAGATGCATCAGTTCCTCAAGAAACGCCCGAAGAAATCATAAAAAGGGGGAGTTTTCAAAACATCTGTTTGTCTGCAACTTCAATCAATGGAGTTCCAGCAATTAACAAAAGAGATTTGGTAATGTATCTCGCACCTGCACAACTTGCTCACCTTGGTATGGGGCACATGGTTGGTGTTGTTTTAGCTAAGGTTGCTCCAATCTATGATATGGAACAATCAGGCTGGGTCACTAATTGACGTTTGGACTTTCTGTCGGTGTTGTGCCAGTTGATGGCTGAAGCGTAGCCGGAGATAGGGGTAGATGACAAGGGATTGACCTTGCCCCTCGCTCCGAACCGGACGGGCGGATTTTCTGCATCCGGCTCTCCAGTCAGTGGGTTCGTAGTCTTACGATTGTACGCGTCCACTGGTGTTCTGTTGCCAAGCTC
>JAYUAV010000070.1:0-2417 GCA_043741175.1 Verrucomicrobiota bacterium | reverse complement strand
CACCTGCGCCGGTGATTGTTGCCCAAACCAATTTACGCGAACGCGAATAACGCCAACCCGCCACGAGCGTCAGCAGCGAAAAGAAAACCAGCAGCATCTCGTGGATGAAATAGCGGCTGTAAAAAACCATGGCGGGTGACGCGGCGAGAAAAAGGGCAGCCGAAACCGTCGCGCTTTGACCGAGTCCGTCTTTGATCAGGAACAGTAGGAGAATCAATCCAACGCCGAACGCGACGGTGACGATGCGGAGTTGTGCGTCACTAAAGGTAGGGCGCGTCACTTCCGCCTTGGCTTCGCTACGGCGCGACATGCCGTGCGCGCCGTCGTCTGTCTGGCCAAGCCCGGCGCGCACGGAGTGACGCGCCCTACCATCTGAGTTGATCGCGGAACTTAGTTTGAGAAACGGCAGCGAGAAGTAATGCAGCGTCGGGCCGTGATACTCGTGCGGGTCGTACTTATATTCACCCTTGTCCCAGAGCGCGGTGAGTTTGGTGGCGTTGACGGCTTCGTCGTTGTGAAGCGGACGGTTGCCGAGATCGTGGGCGCGCAACGCCAGCGCACCGGCGATTGCCAGGAGCAAGGCCAGTGCGCTCCAACGATTCATTTGGCCTTGGCGAGCGAAGCGGCGTGCGATTTGAGCGACGCCATGAAAACGATCACGAGCGCGGTGATCACCAACGTCAGCCCGGCCCAAATGCCGAGCTTCAGCCAATCAATCCGGTCAGTCACGGCAACTGTTCCAGCAACTTGAACGGTGGGTTGAGATGATGCGGTAGAAATACTTTCTGGTGCGGGCGCGGTTTGTGCCGCAGTTGGTTCAACACTCGTCTGCTTTGCTGGCTGTAAATCCACCGATGCCGCAGCAACGATGGGAGGTGCAGTGGGCGACTCGGCAGGAGGTTGTGATTCGGTGAGCGTGGGTGTTGTTGGTGTAGCTGGCGTCGAAATGGCCGCCTTTGGTTTGGGCGCGTCAGGCAGCGCGTACACTTCGATTTCCTGCCAGCAGTTCAGCGCGCTCAAGTGGCTGCCCTTGGAATAGCCGCGCACGTAGCGGGCCTTGGTGGACTTGCCGTCAAACACGCGACCGAAATGCCGCTCGAAGTATTCGCGATCCGTGCCCACGCCGAGACCTGAAGAATTGTCCGTGTCATTGTTGAACAATGTCGTCACGCCCGTCTTGAACTCTGGATCATCCGAAACCTGCACGATCACGTCATGCATCACCTGGATGTAACGATGATCGTGCCAGATGGCGATGGCTTGAATGTTGAACGCGCTGCCGAGGTCCACTTGAACCCATTGAGAACCTTTCTTCATCTCGACGGTGTCATAATCAAACGCCTCTTTTTTGCCGTCGGTAAGCTGGTTCGGTTCGCCGGTGAACGGATTCACACTGGTCTTCACAGGTTTATCGAGCGCGACGTTCTTCGCGCCTTTGGAAATTTGCAACGCGGCGGGAGCTTTATCCGAGTTGGCTTCGATGCCGGGTCCGGTGGGCAATTGTTCCGGCGTGCCTTTCAACGTGGGCGCGGGCAGTGACAGAACGAGTGATTCGGTGTCTGCGGCCAAAGCGATGTTTGCCGTGAGCAACGAGATGGCGGCGATGGAGCAAAGGATGTTGTGTGCTGAGATCAATTTCATAACTGGTTTAATGTTCACGGCACGATAACGAATCGCGCCACAGGTTCAAAACGAAAATACAGCCGCGTTTGGGTTGTGTGTATTCAATTCAAAGCCGCAGGTTCGTCGAGCAAGGCCTTGCAGACGGGGATCACGCGGTCGCGTTTGACCTTGAGCTTGATGCTGCCGGTTCTTGTCAGGTCAACAACCTTGGCAAATCCATTCCGCCGTAACGCAGGCGTAACAACACCAAGTCCTCGCCCTTGATCTGGTAGAACAGGAGATAGTTTCTGAAATCCGGGACGCCAAAGGATCGGATTCCGTCCGGCTTCAAATCCTTTCGCAGCCGTCCGATTTCCGGGTGCTGCATCAACACTTGATCAACTCACAGATCTGATCCTCAAAGCGCACGGACAAATCGGTTCCGGCGTTGTCTTGGAAATAGGCGACGAGTTCAGCGAAGTCTGCCTCGAAGACTGAACTGAAGACGAGATTCATGCCGCCAGCGCGCGGGCTTTGCGAGCAATGGTGCGGAGACGCTTCACGCTGCCGGGGCGCATCTCACCGGACAGCGCTTCATCTACCCACTTCTGATGTGTTCGAGAGACAAGCGCATCCTCGATTTCAAAACTGCGCTCCAACCGGACGAGAGCCTCCTGATCCACCGTGCGGAAATTGTCGCTCGCGCTGGCGGAAAGCCGGGCGCGCAAGGTTTCGGAAGCAACTTTGACTTGGAGTGTCTTGCTCATGGCGAAAACCGTAGCGCATCCAACCAACTTTTCAATCAAAAGTCTGGC
>JAYUAV010000069.1:0-16552 GCA_043741175.1 Verrucomicrobiota bacterium | reverse complement strand
GAATTAGTGAAAGCGACATGAGGACGTGGCGCTATACCTTGCTCACACTAGGTTGCTTTTTTGCGACCCCGATTGTGCTGTTCCTATTGAGATTGGTCTTCGTTTTTCCAGACGACGGGTTCTTACAGAAATGCCTAGTGTTCTTTTACATTGTAGTTGGTGATTGGCTCTATCAAAGCGGTGCGCTGAGATTTCTCTCTAGCACATCAGGCCATATGCCACACCTGACACCCGCTGGAGCGTTCTCGTTATACATGCTACCGGCCAGTCTTTTTTTTATTGGGTTTCATCGGCTTCGAGGAAAGTCACAACAGCAAAGCACTGACCTATCAGCGTCGTCACAAATAGAGCCTCGCAAAAGTGAACAGGACGAGCAGCGTGACTCGACAAAAGACCAATGAAGGACATTGATCTCATCTTACGCGGCGGAACGGTAGTGACGCATGAAGGCGAAAGCGTTTCAGACATCGTCAGCTATCCGGTAGCTGCGGAGCAGCGGCAGAAGGTAGCCCACGGCGTGAGCCGTGGGTATTGTGTCGCAAATCCACAAGCCCCGGAGGGGCGACAGATTTTGCAAGGCATCCAAACATTCTTTCGCCCCTCCGGGGCTTGTGCCTCTCGCACATCTTTCCCACGGCTTACGCCGTGGGCTACCGTCTATCGCAACTCCGTTGCTGGACTGATAGGGCACGCACTCCAAAAGGCTGGCTCGTAATTCTTTCGATCACACTCGAAAAGCACTCCATGAACAATCTTGACCTCATCTTACGCGACGGAACGGTGGTGACGCATGAAGGCGAAAGCGTTTCGGACATCGGCATCGCTGACGGACGGATTATCGCTGTTGGAAACATTCCCGGCGGCAAGGCGAGTGATGAGATCAAGGCTAACGGGCTGCACATTTTCCCCGGGCTGATTGATTCGCATGTCCACTTCAATGAGCCGGGGCGCGCGGATTGGGAGGGGATTGAAACCGGTTCACGCGCGCTGGCGGCTGGCGGCGGCACGATGTTCTTCGACATGCCGCTCAATGCGCATCCGCCGACGTGCGATTCGGCGAGCTTTGATGAGAAAGTGGGGCTGGCAGCAGAGAAATCTTTCACGGACTTCGCGCTGTGGGGCGGGCTTGTGCCGGGGAATCTGCATTGTCTGGAACAACTGGCGCAGCGCGGCGTGATCGGGTTCAAGGCGTTCATGTCGAACAGCGGTATCGAGGATTTTTCCTGCGTGGATGAAACGACGTTACGCGAGGGGATGAAGCGCGCGGCGAAGTTGGGCAAACTTGTGGCGGTTCATGCAGAGAGCGAGATCACCACAAGCGAACTCTCGAAACGCGCGCAGGACAAAGGCAAGACTTCCATCCGCGATTATCTGGATTCGCGTCCGATCTACGCGGAGTTGGATGCGATCCATCGCGCGATCCAACTGGCGGGCGAGACGAAGTGCGCGTTGCACATCGTGCATGTGAGTTCGGGCGCGGGCGTGGCGTTGGTGGCGAGCGCGCAGAAGCAGGGCGTGGATGTGACGTGCGAGACGTGTCCGCATTATCTCGTGCTGACGGAGGATGACGTGGAGAAACTCGGCGCAGTGGCGAAGTGCGCGCCGCCGTTGCGCCCGAAGTCGGCGCAGGATGTTTTGTGGCGTTACGTGGAGAATGGTTACGTGAGCACGATCGGGTCGGATCATTCGCCGTCGCCGCCGGAGATGAAGAAGGATAAAAACTTTTTCAAGGTGTGGGGTGGGATTTCGGGAGTGCAACATACGTTGCCGTTATTGTTGACGAATTGGAGAACCCCTCACCCCAGCCCTCTCCCCGTTGGGCGGGGAGAGGGAGGAGATTTTGCGGCCGCACTCGCAACGATTGCGCGCCTCACATCTTTCAACGTCGCTGAACGTTTCAATCTGCCGAAGACGAAGGGGCGCATCGCGGTCGGTGCGGATGCAGACTTGGCGCTGGTGGACTTGAAAGCGCAGTTCACCGTACGCGCGGAGGATTTGTTGTATCGCCACCGGCAAAGTCCGTATGTGGGGCGCGCGTTGACAGGGCGCGTGGTTCGCAGCATCCTGCGCGGAACAACGGTGTTTCACGATGGAAAGATTGTTTCGCAGCCGATGGGTCAGTTGGTGAAACCATCCAGTTAAGAATCTCATTAACACCCGGCTTCAGCCGGGTGTCGGCGACCGCGATACGAATGAACCGTTTCAACGGTTTCTTGGTGCGCGGGGAAACCGTTGAAACGGTTTAAGACTTCGTCCGTTAGAACACCCGGCTAAAGCCGGGTGTTAATGAGAAAAGAACCTTGAGAGCAGAATCAGTCTGTTGGTTGGCGAATAATTTTAACCTGAAAGACACATGAACGACTTGTTTGGATTCACTCGCACGGTGGTCAAATCCCGTTACGCACTCATCACGCCAGACGGCTTCGTGAACAGCCATCTGCCCGGCTGGAAGAATGCCGTATGCGTGGTTAACATATCTCCCGCAATGGGCGGCCCGCTTTTCACGCAGCTTCACATCACGTTGGAAAAAGATGGCGTCGGCGAAGGGAACACAGGCGCGAATCAATATTTGATTTATGTGATCGAAGGCGCGGGCACCATTGATGTCGCAGAGAAGCGGCATCGGCTGGAGCGCGGTAGTTACATCTATCTGCCACCGAGCAAAGATATGGTGATCAAGAACGGTCATGCAGCGGCGATGAAGTTGTTGATCTTCCAGAAACTCTATGTGCCGATGAAAGGCGTGCCCGCTCCGGCGACAATCGTCGGCCACGAACGCGACGTGAAAGGTCAGCCGTTCCTCGGCAATGACGACGCGCGCTTGCAGGTACTGTTGCCGGATCACCAAGCGTTCGACATGGCGGTGAACATTTTCACCTATCAGCCGGGAGCGACGTTGCCGTTCGTGGAAACGCACATCATGGAGCACGGATTGTTGATGCTCAAAGGTCAGGGTGTTTACCGGTTGAATGAAGATTATCATCCAGTGAAGGCTGGCGACGTGATCTGGATGGCGGCGTATTGCCCGCAGTGGTTCGTGGCGATGGGCAAAACACCCGCGAGCTATATCTACTACAAAGACGTGAATCGTGACCCGATGTGAACCTATGAAACCACCCATCCCGAAAAACGAAGTGAAGCGTCTGAAGGTGCTTTGGGAATACGACATCCTCGATTCCGTGCCTGAAGAAGTCTTTGATGATCTCGCACAACTGGCTGGCCACATCTGCGAAGCTCCTGTCGCACTGATCTCATTGGTGGACGAGAAGCGGCAATGGTTCAAGTCCCGCGTCGGCGTGAGCCTGAAGGAGACATCCCGGGACATTTCTTTTTGCGCGCACGCAATTCTTCAGAACGGATTATTTTTGGTGCCGGACGCCACGAAAGATCCACGTTTTCGAGATAATCCTCTGGTGACAGGCCCGCAGAAGGTCAGATTTTACGCAGGTGTGCCATTAAGATCGCCGGACGGATATGCGCTAGGGACATTGTGCGTGCTAGACAAGGTGCCGCGCATTTTGCGGCCCGAGCAGAAAAAAGCTCTCAGCGTGTTAGCGCGCCATATCGAGACGCAACTTGAACTGCGCCGCCACGCCAAGGAACTCGCCGAGGCGCGCAAGCATGGCGACCGACAACAGGCCGAACTCGCGCGGGCGCAGGTGGAGATCTCCAAGTTGCGCGGACAACTGACCGCTCACAAAGCCCGACCCTCCGCCAAACGCAAATCATCAAAGTAATTCTCATGCCCCCTCTCGTCATCCAGGAGCAAAGACTTCAACGAGAGATTGATGACCTATCGTTCATCACCGAAGCGTCGCCCCCCGTGGTAACGCGCGTGATTTTCTCCGAGGCAGACATGCTCGGGCGTGATTTTGTTAAAACGCTTTGCCGCGAAGCGGGACTCGTTTTGCGCGCGGATGCCGTCGGAAATATTTTCGCGCGCTGGGAAGGCACAGACAAAACGCTTCCTGCTGTCGCCACGGGTTCGCACATTGATGCCATTCCCAATGCCGGAAAATTTGACGGCGTCGTGGGAGTGCTGGGTGCGATTGAAGCCATCCGCGCGCTCAAGGCCGCTGGTTTTCAACCGCGTCGCAGCATCGAACTCATCATTTTCACCTCGGAAGAACCGACGCGCTTCGGCATCGGTTGTCTCGGCAGCCGCTTGATGGGTGGAGTGCTGTCGCTCGAACGTGCTGCTGCGTTGCGTGATCGCGATGGGAAGGATCTGGAATTCTGGCGCAAGCAAGGCGGTTGCGTTGGCGCGCTTGATTCTGTGAAGCTGCCGAAGGATTGCTACGCCGCGTTCGTGGAACTTCACATCGAACAAGGGCCGGTTCTCGAGGCGGAGAACATCGCCATCGGAGTCGTGGAAAAGATCGCCGCGCCCAGCACGCTGCGGGTAACTCTCACCGGCGTGGGTGGACATGCTGGCGCGACGCTCATGCCCGGTCGCAAAGACGCCTTGCTCGCAAGCGCGGAGATCGCGCTCGCGGTTGAACACGCTGCGACAACCACCGGCAGTCCGGATACCGTTGGCACAACCGGAGTTTTTCGCATCGAACCCGGCGCGGTGAACAGCGTTCCCTGCCGTGCGTGGCTGGAAATTGATCTACGCGATACGCTCGTGAAGACGCGCGATGCCGCGTTGCAGCAGATTGAAACCGCAGTGAAGGAAATTTGCTCGCGCCGAAAAATCGAGTTCGCAATGGAGCGGTTGAATGTTGATCCTCCTGCCATCTGTGACGCGCGGCTCGTCGAAACTGTGGTGGAATCCTGCCGCGATCTGAATTTTTCCGTCAAACGCATGATCAGCCGTGCCTATCACGACTCGCTTTTCATGGCGCAGGTCTGTCCCACGACGATGATCTTCATCCCCAGCTTCAAGGGTTACAGCCATCGCCCGGATGAGTTTTCCTCCACGGAGCAGATCAAGAATGGCGTTGCGGTACTTGCACAAACGCTGGCAAAGTTGGCGGCGTAACTGTTATCCATGACCGAACACATCATGCTCGCACACGGTATTGAACTCAAATCGCCCGTCATTCCGTCCGCCGCGCACATACTGACCGAAGGCGCGCTGCACTTTGTTGCCCAGCTCGCGCGCGAATTTCAGCCGACACGCGAGAAACTGCTGGCGCGCCGAGCCGAACGACAGATGGAGATAGACGGCGGTGTGTTCCCTGATTTCCTGTTCGCCACGCATCACATCCGCGAGGACAGTTCGTGGAAGGTCGCTTCCATCCCGGCGGATTTGCTGGATCGTCGCACGGAGATCACCGGGCCGGTGGATCGCAAGATGGTGATCAATGCGCTGAACTCCGGCGCGAAAGTTTTCATGGCAGACTTCGAGGATGCGACGTCGCCGACTTGGAAAAACTTGATCGAAGGTCAGACGAATCTTTTCGATGCGGCGCGGCGGACGATCTCGTTCAGCACGGCGGAGAAGGAATACAAACTCAACGAGCAGACGGCGACGTTGATGGTGCGTCCGCGCGGCTGGCATCTGCCGGAGAAACACATGCTGGTGGATGGAAAACCTGTTTCCGCCAGCCTGTTTGACTTCGGATTATTCTTCTATCACAACGCGCGCGAGTTGATGCAGCGCGGCAGCGGCCCGTATTTTTATCTGCCGAAACTGGAGAGCCATCTCGAAGCGCGGCTGTGGAATGACGTGTTCAACTTCGCCCAAGACGCGCTCGACATTCCGCGTGGCTTGATCCGCGCGACGGTGTTGATCGAGACGATTCTGGCGTCGTTTGAGGCGGAGGAAATTCTTTATGAACTGCGCGATCACTCGGCGGGATTGAATTGCGGTCGCTGGGATTACATTTTTAGCTTCATCAAAAAATTCCGCGCGCACTCGCAGTTCCTGCTGCCAGATCGCGCGCAGATTACGATGACATCGCCGATGATGCGGGCTTACTGCCTGAACGTGATCAAGGTTTGCCACAAACGCGGCGCGCACGCGATGGGCGGCATGGCGGCGCAAATTCCGATCAAGAACGACGCGACTGCGAACGATGCCGCACTGGATAAAGTTTTTGCCGACAAAGAACGCGAGGCCACGGACGGACACGATGGGACGTGGGTGGCGCATCCGGGTTTGGTGCCGGTGGCGTTGAGGGCGTTCAATCGTCACATGCCGGGCGCGAACCAGATTGCGCGGCAGCGCGACGACGTGAACGTAACGGCGGAAGATTTATTGAGCGTCCCAAAGGGCACGATCACCACGGATGGATTGCGCTCGAACATCCGCGTGGGCGTTCAATATCTCGAAGCGTGGCTCGGTGGGAACGGTTGTGTGCCACTTTACAATCTGATGGAAGACGCGGCCACGGCTGAAATTTCACGCTCGCAAGTGTGGCAATGGCTGCGCTATGGGCCAATCATCGCAGAAGGCGCGATGCGTGGAAGAGAAGTCGAACTCGGCCTCTACAATGAATTGCTTGATAAAGAAATGATCAGGATGGAGAACGAACTCGGTGCGGAAAAATTTTCCAAGAGTCATTTCAAACAGGCGGCGCGCCTCTTCACTGAGATGTCCAAAGCGCGGCAGTTTGCAGACTTCCTCACGCTTCCGGCATACGAGTTGATTGATTGAAACGAACCCGGCTTGAACCGTTAATCCTCACTAATTTTCGCTGATAACGGATGCTCTTGATGCTCGCACTTGGGGGAAACCTGAGTTTTCCCTTGTTTTTGGATAAGCGATGATGAGCGCAGATTAGCGGTTTTTCATTAGGACTTGTGTTGAACCCGAACTCCGAAATGGAGAAAGCGCGCGAGCGACATCTGACCGCAGGAGCGCGGCGTTGACGCCGCTTCAGCATCCGCGAGGTTTTGGGCGTTCGTGAATCGCAGGCGTGGTGGACGTTGAAGCGGCCTGAAGGCCGCGCTCCTTTCACGCTGCATGATTCCACTTTGGGACTCGTGTTGAACCAAGCAACAAAAAAGGCCGGCTCTTGCGAGCCGGCCTTTTATTTCGCTTAGGGGTTATTTGCGTGAACGACGCAATGCGACTAAAGCACTGATGCCGAGTCCGAGAAGCGCGCCCGTGGCAGGTTCGGGGACTAGAACATTGAAAGCTTGAATGCCTTGGCTGGTACTCAATGTATAAAGTTGAGCTGTAGTAGTCCCGTCACCGTTGTCGGTCATTGCTCCCCAAGCCACATCACCCGTACCGTTACCATTGGCAGTCAGTGCGCCAGTAGTGTTGTTCTTGGAGCCAAGGAGTGTCAACAACAGCGGATTTGAAGCGTCATACACACGGACAAACGAATCACCCGTGCTGATTGTTGCAAGAATGTTGAGACCGTTGACGGTTGCAAAAGCCATGGGACGTTCGGCCACAGAAATCAGCCCGCTCGCCGTACCGAGCAACGTGCCAGCCGATCCAGAGAAAGATGATTCACGCAATGCGAGAGAACCTTGGTTACCCCATACTTGGCCACCAGGTCCGATAGTGAGACCAAGGCGAAAATCGCCTGCCGCAGGAGGAGTTCCGACAAACCCCACCACCGTTGCCGTGGATGAACTAGGGCTGATGGTTGCGTAACCAGTGTTCGTTGAGAATGTGTTGGCAAAACCAGAAACCAGAACCGTGGAGCTTCCGCTGCCAATGACTCCCAGGGCACCATCACCAATCCGGACAGCGTTGATTGGTGCACCACTGTAATTTGTCACCTGAGTCGAAGCGGCTGTTGCCCAACTATAGACTCGGAAAGCTGAGCCTGCTGCATTTGCAGATGTTACCATATTCGCACCGTAAATGACACCGTCAGTTCCGACAGCAACCTTATTGATCGGGAACGTTCCGACCGAGATGCCAGTCATGTTGAGATTACCCACTTCGACACCCGTGATCCCGTTCAAGCGGCGAATGTTTTGCCCGACCGCCCGACTTGCGAGGTAAAGCTCACCGTTGCCGTACGCGAGTCCACGCTCCGTGGTGCCCGTTGTGTTAAACGCATAACCCGCCTCAGCCGGTGCCCACCAACCATCGCCGTTAGGGCTAAACGTGGACATTGCTGAAATGGAAAACTGCGCGTTTGCGCTCGTCGCCGAAGCGATAGCCGCGACCGTCATTGCTGCATATACAAACTTCTTCATAAATGATTTTTCTGATTGGGTTGTGAATTGAACATGTTCTTTATATCCCGCTTTGAAAAAGTGTGAACCCGCATAAACATGTAAAACCCGCATCGCCGTCCGTGTTTCACCCGATGAAGCAGGTGCAGCATTGAATCTCTGCTGCTGACACGCTTTACTCTCCGCGCCATGCTCGACAATCGAACCTCGTTCAAGCGAATCCATTTCGTTTCCAGCCGCGATACCGCGCATCTCCCGTCCGCGTTGTATGAAGCTCTCGCCGTTAGTACGGCCAATGGCGTCGCCCACGGCAAGCTGCTCTCTCCCGCGCAGGGCTTGATCGCGGAATCTCTGCGACTGCTGCGGCCGGGTGGATTGCTGTTCATTTACGGCAAACCCTCGGAGCTTCCGCTTTGGGGCGAACACATCCTCGCCACCGCAGAACTTTCCGCTCAAGCCATCTTCAAATACTGGCTCGCGCTCGATATCAACGAGGAATCGCGCGGTGAATTCCTGCAACCGAATCATCGCGGGATGTTGATGTTCATGAAGAATGATTCCACTCGGAAGACTCCGACGAAGTTCGTCCTGCACACCAGCGAAACACGCGTGCCGCATCGCAACTGCACGGCGTGCGGACAGAACGTGAAGGATTGGGGCGGCAAGAAACATCTCTTGAATCCAGCGGGCGCGGCGTTGTCCGACGTGTGGCGCGATCTGCCCCGACGCAAACTGCGTGACGAAAAGATTCCTGACGATGTTCTGCACCGCATCGCCAAACTTTCCGGCGCAAACTCCGGGAACAGCCTGCATCTCGTCGCGGCGTTTCCCGCAAGCCAGCAAACCGACGCGGACGAAATCAAGCGCGTTAGCTTCCCCTTTCCCACAAAATCATTTACCAAGCCTTCTGTAGTGAAGCCCAACTCAGTTCACACGGGTGATTGTATTTACTTTCTCAAACGCGTGGAAGTGCTGCACCCAAATGGCGCGTTCGATCTCGCGTTCGCCGATCCTCCTTACAATCTCGAAAAGAAATACGGCCAGTGGGACGACGCGATGGCCGATCAGCATTACCTCGATTGGTGCAACGCCTGGCTCGACGGCATGGTCGCCACGCTCAAACCCGGCGGCAGCCTGTTCGTGCTGAACCTTCCCAAGTGGGCAATCCATCACGCCGCATTCTTGAATCGGCGATTGGATTTCCGTCACTGGATCGTGTGGGACGCGCTCTCCGATCCGCGCGGTAAACTCATGCCCGCTCACTACGCGTTGCTTTGGTACACTAAGCCCGGCGGGAAAACGCCGAGGAATTATTCCCCCGTCAGCGAGAAGCTGCGCGATGGATTCGTCGCGCCTCCAGACTCGCCTCAATACTGCCTCCGCGCCGCGTGCATCAAATCTCGCAAGTCCCAAGGCAACGACGTGAAGATTGAACTCACTGACCTCTGGCACGACATCCACCGCATCAAACACAAGCGCGACCGCGATGCACATCCGTGTCAGTTGCCCGACAAATTGATGGAGCGCATCATCAAACTCGCTACGCGCCCCGGCGATATGGTGTTCGATCCGTTCTGCGGCGCAGGCACGACAGCCATCGCGGCGATGAAGCTTGGCCGGAAATTCGTCGTCACCGATGTGGACGAGAAATACGTGGAGATCACCAAGCGCAAACTCGCCGACATGCGAGCGCACAAAGACATGTTCGGCGAATTCATTGTCCCGCGTGAATCCACCAAGGTCCATCACCGCGAAGTCACCAAGCGCGAGATTGAATCTTACTTACAGGAATTCGCACGAAAGCTGAATCGCGTGCCCACCGAAGAAGAAGTCGCCGCCGACAGACCGGGATTGCTGGAAGAGATTGACCACATTTACACCACGCGCAGCGCGGCGTTCAAGCGGGCGAAGATTGGGTTGAAGCCCAGCCCGTGAACATCAAGCAAGGATATAACGGCCAGACTTTTTGGTACCGACACGCTTCACCAATCCGGCTTTGATCAACGGGCGTAACAGGTCAAGCGTGCCCTGCTTGGAAACGCCGAGCGCAGCCCAAAGTTCACGCGGACTCATGCTCTTACGTTCGCGAAGTATTTGTAACAACTGTTCCTGTTTCGGACGCAGCACGAGCTTCTTTCCGGGCTGGACGGAAAGATTCTGCACACGCGTCCACACTTGTTCCAACGTCAGCAGCAACCCTTCCGAGGTGTATTCCAGCCAACTGGTCAAGTCTTCACCTTCACGACAAACTTGGTCCAACGCTTCGTAATAGCGCGGGCGGTTCGCCCAGTAAAATTCATCCACGGAAAAAATATGGTGCGTATCAAAGCCCCGGCGATACAACTCCCACAAGGCCAGTGCCCGGCCAGCGCGTCCGTTGCCGTCCGCAAACGGATGGATCGCTTCAAACCGATAATGCAGAATGGCGGAACTCAAAACAGGTGAATGTCGCGTGGACTCCTTGTTCCACCACGCCAACAACTCAAACATCAATCCCGATACGTCCTCCGGCGGCGGCGGCACATACCGCCCCACGCGCACAGCCATGGTGCGATAGCGTCCTGCTGCCCCTTGATCCATCACATCGCCAGCGATGATTTTGTGCAGCATCAGGATTTCCTCGTGAGTGATGGGACTTTTGCTGGCGTTCTTCTCCACGAACCGGAGGCCGGCGAAATAATTGACCACCTCACGTTGAGCACGGCCAGCGACAGTGGGAATTTCCCGCCCCTCTTCCACGGCGCGAACCTGTTCCAAAGTCAGCGGATTACCTTCTATAGCGGTCGAGGAATGTGTGTTGCGCGTGCGAGTATCCTTCTGCAAAGCGGGAATCCACCGCACCTGGACCGTGGCTGCGAGTATGCGCTCGCGCAACGCGGCGACCTGCTCCACGCATCCGAGCAATTTGGGCGTGATGGTGAATTGCGGCTGGTAACTCACGCAGCCAGCCTGTGTCTGAGTCAAGTGTAAGTCAAGTTATTGGTCAAGCACTTGAAAGCCGATCATGAAGCGTGTGACGAGCGAGTAAAATGTCGCAGACAAGCCGAGATTACTCGAAGAGATTGACCACATCTACACCACGCGCAGCGCGGCGTTCAAGCGGGCGAAGATTGGGTTGAGTGCTGCCGATTAGGGTGAGGCGTTGCAGCGGCGTGAATTCACGGACACTCAACGATCAGTTAAGTGACGGCAGAAGTTCTGCCACCAACGGTTTTTGCCGGGACAGCTTGCTCACTTGCAGGATGGAGAAACCGATCACTTGCCCGCGCTCGTCCACGCGCTCCATCACGGCATCGTTGTCGGTTTCCTTCATGTAACCAGCCGCATCCGAGAAGCGAACTTCTAGGAAGTCGCCTTCGGCGTCGAACCATACTTTTACTTTGTCGGCCATAATTGTTCGCCTTTCTTAGGTTTATCCGTCAGATACGCCGTCAGCACAAAGGCATCGTCTGCCGCATACTTTACCACAACACAAAGCCATTTGTCGCCTACTCGTGTGCCGAGATAATACCGGTAACTCAACTCCGCAGCAGCATCGCTCCGAGACTTCATGACAAGCGTGGGATGTTCGAGCGTCTCGATCAATCCCGCCTCCAGATTTGCCATTTCCGGGTGTTCCAAAATGTGCGCCAACCGTTCATCGGTCAATCGCACGGATCGTCCCTGATAATCCTTAACGGTTTTCATGTGCGGAGACTGTGCATTGACAGGTATCTAAATTCGATACGTATTATCTGCGTCGTTTCAACTTTCCCTCTTCAACAAAAACCCAGCGAGCACTTCCAGTTCAACCGCCCTGCCCTTGAACGGCTTTAACACAGCGAACGCTTTGTCCGTGAGTTGAGCCGCGATCTTCCGCGATTTCTCCAGACCCACGATGGAAGGATACGTTGCCTTCTGCGCTTTTGTATCCTTGCCCGCTGTCTTGCCGAGCTTCTCGCTCGTCTGTGTCACGTCGAGGATGTCGTCAATCACTTGGAACGCGAGGCCGACGTTGTAGCCGAAGTCCGTGAGCGCGGTGAGTTGTGCGGAGGAACAGTTCGCGCTCATGCCACCGAGTCGCGCAGAGCAACAGAGCAACGCCGAGGTCTTCCGTTCGTGAATGTATTTCAATTGCGCCACTGAAGTCTTTTTCCCCTCACCTTCCAAGTCAGCCACCTGACCCGCGATGAGTTGCAATGAACCAGACGCGCGGGCGATTTCGAGAATGATGTCGCGATGCGAGTAACGCGGCCACGCCTTTGCCAACGCCGCGATCTCGAACGCCTGCGTCAACAACGCATCGCCCGCCAACACCGCGATGCCTTCGCCAAAAACTTTGTGATTCGTCAGCTTGCCGCGCCGATAATCGTCGTTATCCATCGCCGGCAAATCATCGTGGACGAGTGAATACGTGTGGATGCACTCAACCGCGCACGCGAGCGGCATGGCATCCGCCGCACGACCACCGCAAGCCGCCGCCGCCGCCAGCACCAGCGCAGGCCGCATCCGTTTGCCACCAGCGAACAGCGAGTAACGCATCGCCTTGTGGATCGTCGCAGGTTTGGTTTTCTCCGAAGGAATGAATCTGTCGAGCGCGGCATTCACCGACGCGGTGCTGGACGCGAGAAACATTTCCAGATTGAACTGGCTCGATTGACATGGAGACGAACGCTGTTTGGATGCGGACATGCGGGTGAGCTTTTAGGCCATGCAAGAATGAGGCGCAAGGTGAAAGACATCCGTTGGTGTACCCCCATTGAGCTTTTCGCTTTGGCGCGTGAGGCGCGTGTCGTTACGATGGCGACGATGTCTGATGTTCAATTCATGCGGCTGGCTTTGCGACTTGCAAAGCGCGGTTACGGTTGCACTTCGCCGAATCCAACAGTGGGTGCTGTTTTGGTAAAGGGTGGCAAAATTATTGGGCGAGGACGAACAGCCCCTGCGGGTGGGCCGCACGCCGAAATCGAAGCGTTTCGTAATGCAAATAATTGCGGGCACAATCCAAAGGGCGCAACGCTTTACGTCACGCTTGAGCCTTGTTGCACGCATGGCCGCACGCCGCCTTGCACGGATGCGATCAAGAGTGCCGGAATCAAATGCGTGGTCGTTGGCGCAACCGATCCCAACCCGAAGCATGTCGGAAAAGGTTTTGCGATTTTGAAGCGCGCGGGAATTAAAGTCGTGTCAGGTGTGTTGGCAGACGAGTGCGCGAGGCTGAACGAAGCGTTCAATCACTGGATCGTTCATCGCACGCCGTTCGTCACCGTGAAGGCGGCGATGACGCTGGATGGCAAGATTGCGACGGCGAGTGGCGAGTCCAAGTGGATCACGGGCGAACAGGCGCGGGCGCATGGGATGAAGTTAAGGCACGGGAGCGACGCGATTCTCGTGGGCGTGAACACGGTGCTGGCGGATGATCCGAGTTTGACGGCGCGAAGCAAGAAGTCGGAAGTCGGAGGTCAGAAGTCAGACAAGAAACTTCGGCGGATTGTTTTGGATTCGATGGCGCGGACGCCACTGGACGCAAAACTCGTGAGCGATGAGCAGGCTGCTTTGACGACGATTGTCGTGAGCGAGCGCGCACCGAAGAAGCGTGTGGCTGCGTTGGCGAAGCGATCGAATGTCCTCGTCGCGCCGCAAACCAACACGACTCTTGATCTCCTCTGGCTGCTGCAAAAGCTCGGCGCAGAAAACATCACGAGCTTGTTGGTTGAAGGCGGCGGTGAGGTGAACGCGTCGTTCTTGATGGGCGGATTCGCGCAGCGTGTGGCGTTCTTTTACGCACCGAAGATTCTGGGCGGGCGCGAGTCTCGAAAGGGAGTTGCGGGCGAAGGCGCGAAGAGTTTAAGCGAGGCGTTGCAGCTTCGCGATGTGGTCTGGCGGAAGTTGGGAGAAGATTTGTTGCTGACGGCGCGAGTGGGAAAGTGAGCGTGGCGCGCACTGCATCGCACTTTTCCACCGTTTCACGCAAGTATTGCTTTTCAAACCCTAGCCCGGTCGTTAATTCTGTGGCATGGCCGAGCGGTTACACACTGGTGAGACGATCATCCGGGGCATCCCGGTGTCCGCTGGCGTGTGCAAAGGAAAAATCCTCGTCCTCGATAAAGCGCATCACACCATCGAGCAACGCGCCATCCTCGAAACGGAAGTCGCCAGTGAGATCAGTCGTTTCCAACACGCTCTCGTTCAGACACGCGAACAGCTTCAGGAAGTTCAACGCCAACTCACGCAAAGTCTCGGCCCTGGTCAGGCCAGCATTTTCGACGCGCACTTGCTCGTGCTGGAGGACCCCTCGCTGATTGACGAAGTCGTGCGCGTCATTGAGCAGAAAAAGGTCAACGCAGAACACGCCTTCCACACCGTCACCGAGCGTTACAGCGCCGCGCTCTCCAAGGTGGAAGACGAATACCTGCGTGAACGCGCCACCGACATGCGCGATGTCAGCGCGCGCGTCATGAGTCATCTTCTCGGTCAAGGTGATCCCGTGAACTTGGGTAAACTGAGCGAACCTTGCATCATAATCTCGCACGACCTCACGCCGTCGAAGACCGCGCAGATGGATCGTAAGAACGTCCTTGGATTCGCGACGGACATCGGCAGCCGCACATCGCACACGGCCATCATGGCGCGCTCGTTTCGCATCCCGGCTGTGGTGGGGTTGAAGAACGCGAGCGAGGTCTTGCAGAATGGTGATTACGCGCTGCTCGACGGTTTCAACGGCGTCCTCATCATCAACCCCACAGATCAGACGCTGTTTGAATATGGTGTGCTGGTTCGCAAACAGGATTCGCTAGAGGAAAAACTTCGCGACGCGCTCCATCAGCCCGCCATCACGCTCGACAACCATCGCATCTTCATCTCCGCGAACATCGAGCAAGCCACGGATGCGGATCGCGTGAAGAACAGCGGCGCAGAAGGCGTCGGGCTTTTCCGCACGGAATATCTTTTCATCAATCGTGAACTTCCGCCGAACGAAGATGAGCAATATCAGGCATATCGTCAGGCCGCTGAAACGCTCAAGCCCGATCCGCTCGTCATCCGCACACTCGATCTCGGCGGCGACAAATTACTTTCGTCACTCGCCATTCCGCACGAAATGAATCCCTTCCTCGGCTGGCGCGCGATCCGGTATTGCCTGCAACACGAGGAGATTTTCCGTGCCCAACTCCGCGCCATCCTCCGCGCCAGCGTCGTCGGCAACGTCAAGATCATGTATCCGATGATCTCCGGCCTCGATGAATTGACGCAGGCCAACGCATTTGTGGCTCAATACAAAACCGAGCTTCGCAAAGAAGGCATCCCGTTCGATGAAAAAATCGAAGTCGGCGCGATGATCGAGACGCCGTCCGCCGCGCTCATCACGGATGCGCTCGCCAAGCGCGTGCAGTTTTTCAGCCTCGGCACAAACGATCTCATCCAATACACGCTCGCCGTGGATCGGATGAATGAGAAGATCGCGCACCTCTACGAACCGACGCATCCAGCCATCGTGCGGCTCATCAAACGCACTGTTGACGCCGCGCGTCAGCAAAAAGTTTGGGTCAGTGTTTGCGGTGAGATGGCTGGTGACACCACACTCGTGCCACTATTGATCGGCTTGGGCGTGGACGAACTCAGTGCTGCTCCGCCGTTGCTGGCGCAGATCAAATTCCTCGTTCGCCGATTAAAACTTTCTGACACGCAAGAGTTGGCGGCATTTGCGCTGGAGTCCGAGTCCGCCACAGAAATCCTCGCCCGCAGCGTCGCCCTCGCCCAACGCGCCGCACCCAGTTTGTTTGATACGAAGAAGTGAGGTCGCGCTAGATTGTAGCGTTAATCATTTTTCACCAGAGTAGCGCAGAGGATTGCCTCTGATTCGTGGCGTCACCTGATACAGCAGTGAATCAGACTTTCTTTCCTTCCCCTGCCCCACCTGCTTATCTGTGCGCCGCGTGAATCCGTTTGAATCCGAACTCCATCGCCGGCTCGCCAGCATCAAGGAAGCTGGCCTGTTGCGCGAATTGCGCCGCGTGGATTCAGCCCAAGGCCCGCGCATCGAAATCGACGGACGTACACTGCTCAACTTTTCTTCCAACGATTACCTCGGTCTCGCAAATCATCCTGCGCTGAAAGAAGCGTCCATCAAAGCCATCGAAAAATACGGCGCAGGCGCAGGCGCATCGCGGCTCATCTGCGGCTCGCTCTCGCCATTCCACGAATTAGAAGAGACGCTCGCCACCTTCAAAGGCACGGAAGCCGCGCTGAGTTTCTCCACCGGTTACGCCGCCGCCGTCGGCACGATCACCGCATTGCTCGGCAAGGAAGACATCATCATCGTGGACAAGCTGGTTCACGCCTGCATCGTGGACGCGGCGAAACTCAGCGGTGCAAAACTCCGCGTCTTTGCCCACAACGACCTGAACGATCTCGAAGAAAAATTGCGTTGGGCAAGCAGCCAACTGGTAGGGCGCGTCACTCCGTGCGCGCCGGGCAATGCCAG
>JAYUAV010000068.1:0-5138 GCA_043741175.1 Verrucomicrobiota bacterium | reverse complement strand
CCCGCCGAACCTTTCACGCGCAGCTTGCACCAGCCGACCATGTTTTGGCCCATGTCATAAACGAGCACGCCGGGTTTCACTTCACGATATGAGACCGGGTGGATCGTCTGCGTGACGCGGATGGGTTCGATCATTTGAGCGGAGATTTGACCCGTCGGTGCAGAAACGAGTTTGGCGGATTGCCAAGCAGAGTCATTGTAACGAACCTTGCTCCAGCCGCGAAGTTCCTTGCGTGCATCGTATTCCTCACCGTCGAATTCACCGCTGGCAATGATCGGTCCGTCGGTGGTCAACTTCCACGAGGCGTCACTCACCACTTCGCTGACTGAACCATCCGTGTGTTCGACGCGCAAAAGCAGAAGTAGTTTTGGCCAACCAAAATTCACCGTGCCTGCATAGACCTTGCCGCGATCCGACGCGAACCGTCCGCCGCCGAGAATCACGCCAAGCGCATTCGCGCCGCGCTTGAGTTGCTTGGTGACATCGTGTGTGACGTAGAACGCGCGTTTGTCGTACTGGGAGACGGCGGGCGAGAGGACGGCATCGCCGACTTTCGCACCGTTGAGATACAACTCGGACGAACCAAGGCCAGAGTAGCTGACGGTGGCGCGCTTGATCTTTTTCTCCACGGCAAATTCCTTGCGCAACCACCGCGCCGGGAAACGCCGATCCTCTGCGGTGCGCGTCTCGCCCCATGGCTCCATCCCCACCGGCCCGAGAACTTTCGCCGCAACCCACTTCGAATCATCGAAGCCGACTTTGTTCCAACCGTTCACCAGTGACTTGGAAACTTTCCAGTCTTCATCCGTCCTGATGACGAGCGGTTCGCCCGTAATGAACTCGATGGTCAGCGAGCCGACGACGCCAGCGGGATTTTCATTCGTGCCTTCGTTGCGCCCCACGAGCCCGAACACGTAAGTCTTGCCGGATTCGACCCGCGTGGTGATGTCATTCCATTTGACCGTCTTGAAATTATTCCTCGCGCCGAGATCAAATTCGCCAAGCCAGCCGCGACATTCGTTGTCGCCGGTGTATTGGAACAACGCGCGTTTGATTTTGCGATCCGCTGGGATGGTGATCTCTTTACGAAACCAATTCGTCTCGATGGGTGCAGCTTTTGTCGCGTCGCCTTCGGGAAACCAAATCCAACTCGTGTCGGAAAGAACGCTGGTCACATTCTCGCGATCCAGACCGATCCATGTCGCCGCCCCGAAATCGCCGGGGGCAAGAGCCCCCATGCTCCACTTCGCCGGTTTGCTCCATGACGAAACGGTTTTCTCATCCGACCACACGCGCACCTTCCAGAAATATTCCTTATGCGACGCGAGTGCTTTGCCCGCATACGGCACGAGGACGGATTGCGATGATTGAACTTGTCCGCTGTCCCAAAGATCGGCGCGGCCTGTGCCGAGCTTTGACTCGCTTGATGCGACGAGGATTTGATAGGCGAATTGCGATTGTGCGCGTTCGCCTGTTTTCATCACCCAACTCAAGCGCGGCTGCATCGCGTCAATGCCGAGCGGATTCACGAGATGTTCGCAACGCAGATCAGTGGCGGCGACTCCGGCGAAACATGTCGTCGCGAGCAACGTCACGGCGAGGACGAGAATGTTGGCGAAGACGGAGATGGAACTCTGAGGACGGTTTGTTGAAATAAACTCAGGCATAATTGAGCCTTGATGATGATTCTCTTGGCGCAAACGGGCAATGCGATTTTCAACCTGACGCCGGATAACTTTTCGCTTTGCGCCGGTTCGCGGTCTTTGTTCTCCTTCGCTCATGGCTTTGAATCCTTTGGCTGGCAAACTGGCTCCGACAAATCTGCTGATTGATGTCGCGCGGCTCGAACGCGATTACTACGAACGCAAACCCGACCTCGCAGACGTGAACCAGCTCGTCAGCTTCGGCACGAGCGGACATCGCGGCACGCCAGGCAATGGCACGTTCAACGAGGCGCACATTCTCGCGACCACGCAGGCCATCTGCGACTATCGCAAGGGCAAAGGCATCAGTGGCCCGTTGTTCATAGGCAAAGATTCCCACGCCGCTTCCGCTCCCGCACAACGCACCGCGCTCGAAGTTCTCGCGGCCAACGGCGTGGAGACATTCATCCAACGCGATGACGGGTTCACTCCCACGCCTTCGATCTCGCACGCCATCCTGACTTATAATCGCGGTCGTACGAGTGGACTCGGCGATGGCATCGTCATCACGCCGTCGCACAATCCGCCGTCGGATGGCGGGTTCAAATACAATCCGCCGAACGGCGGCCCTGCGGACACGGACATCACGGGCTGGGTGCAGAATCGTGCGAACGAACTGTTGCGCGGCGGCAATCGCGATGTGAAACGCATCACCTACGAATCTGCGTTGAAGGCCAGCAACACGCACCTGCACGATTTCATCACACCTTACGTCGCCACACTCAGCGAGGTGATTGACATGGCTGCGATCAAGTCGGCGGGTGTTCGCATCGGCATTGATCCGCTCGGCGGCGCGTCGTTGCAATACTGGCAGCCCATCAAGGAGCGTTACGGACTCGACATCACCATCGTCAACACGCGGGTGGATCCGCAGTTCAGTTTCATGACCGTGGATCACGATGGAAAGATTCGCATGGACTGCTCCAGTCCGCACGCGATGGCGAGCCTCGTGGGATTGAAGGACAAGTTCAGCGTCGCGTTCGGCACTGATCCCGACGCCGATCGTCATGGCATCGTCACACCGTCGGCGGGCTTGTTGAACCCGAATCATTATCTCGCCGTGGCGATCAACTATCTGCTCACGCATCGCCCGTTGTGGGACAAGAATTCTGCTGTCGGAAAAACGTTGGTGAGCAGCAGCATCATTGATCGCGTGGTCGGCGCGCTGGGTCGCAAGCTCATGGAAGTGCCGGTGGGCTTCAAATGGTTCGCGCCCGGACTCGCGGACGGCAGCGTGTGTTTCGGCGGCGAAGAAAGCGCGGGCGCAAGTTTCCTGCGGCGCGACGGCAGCGTGTGGAGCACGGACAAGGACGGCTTGATCCTCGGTCTGCTCGCGGCGGAGATTTGCGCGACGACTGGCAAAGACCCCGGCCAACATTACGCCGAACTCACGTCGAAGTTTGGCGCGCCGAGCTACAAGCGCGTTGACGCCGCCGCCACGCCGGAGCAGAAGGTGGCGTTCAAAAAACTCACACCCACTGCCGTCACTGCAACCACGCTGGCGGGCGATGCCATCACGGCCAAGCTCACGCGCGCGCCCGGCAACAACGCGGACATCGGCGGTTTGAAAGTGGAGACGGCGAATGGCTGGTTTGCGGCACGTCCGTCCGGCACGGAAAACATTTACAAGGTTTATGCCGAGAGCTTCAAAGGTGCGGCGCATCTGGACAACATCATCGAAGAGGCGCAGAAGATCGTGACGGCGGCGTTGAGGTAGTGCATGGCTGACGACTCGTTCAAATCATTCGTGCTGGATCAACTTTCTGCGCTGTCGGAGTTGCGGGCGCGGGCGATGTTCGGCGGGCACGGGTTGTATTCTGGCGAACGCTTCTTTGGAATCCTGGACGAGGGCAGAGTGTATTTCAAAGCGGATGAACTTACTTGCGCAGCTTACGAATCGCGCGGCATGTCGCCGTTCACCTACGAGATGAAAGGTCGCGTGATGACGATGAGTTACTATGAAGTGCCGCCGGACGTGTTGGAAGATCGTGATGAAGCGGTTGTCTGGGCGAAGGAGGCGATTCAAGTTGCGGCAAAGAAGCCCGTGCGGGCGGCGCGGAAAACTGTGGTTCGATCAAAGTCGAAGACGATAAAATTGTGAACGGTACTTGAAAGCGTGCTTTGTGAAGAAGGCGTGAGGCGCGATTCAACGAGCGCGGTTTTGCGATGCTGAAATCTGCGGTGTCGCTTCGGGTTGATTCGTGAGCAGTGCGCGGAGTTTGGCGACGATCTTGGGTTGTTCGCTCGCGAGGTTCTTTGTCTCCAACGAGTCGGCTTGATAATCGTAAAGTTCCAGATCGGCGGTGTCGCTCGCCGCGCTGGGCTTCTTCCATTCCACCAAACGATAACGCTCTGTCCGCACAGCGCGTCCGATGATTTCTTCGCCGCGACGGTTGCGGGGATAGGCGTGGAAGACCGCTGCTTTGTGATCGCGCGATGGTTTCTCCAGAACTGGAACAAGGCTTCGACCTTCGAGAGTTTGCGGGAGATTTGGTTTGGGAAGACCCGCGAGTTCGCACAAGGTCGGATACACATCCACCGTTTCAACCAACGTCCGCGTGCGTGTGCCGGGATGCGTGACGCCGGGCGCAACAATCAACAGCGGAATGTGCGTGGCTTCCTCATAGTTCGTGTGCTTGCACCAGAAGCCGTGATCGCCGAGATGCCAGCCGTGATCGCCCCACAACACGATGATAGTGTTCGATGCGAGGCCGAGCCGCTCCAGTTCATCCAGCACGCGACCGATTTGCGCGTCCGCATAACTCAACGCCGCGTGATAGCCATGAATCATCGTGCGCGCTTGATCATCGGTGAGCGGGCCGGTCGCGGGGATGTCACTGTATTGGCGAAGTTCGCCCCAGCCGCTTGGCGCAAACTTAGGCGCATCTTCCGGCGGCGTGCGCCGCGCGGGCACGGTGAACGATGCGCGGTCGTAGAAATCCCAATACTTCTTTGGCGCGCAGAAGGGCAGATGCGGTTTCACAAAACCCACCGCCATGAAAAACGGTTCGTTCGTTCGCGCCGTGGCGGACTGCAATCGGCGAATTGTTTCATTCGCAAGTTTTCCATCCGGGTAAGCGTCATCAGGCACATCCGCGCACTCGAACGCTGCGCCGCGCGGGAGTTTGCCGACGTTCGATTCGTTGGCAAACAACGCTTCTTCACGGGTCAATGTTCGTTTCGCGCTGCTCTCGGTCAACGCGTAGGCGATGGACTTGGCGGAGAAGTGCGGCACGCTCCAAGACGCCGGGTCCTCATGATTGCCGTGGCCGACGTGAAAAACTTTCCCCAATCCCTCGGCGCGATAACCGTGCAGTTTGAAGTATTGCGGCAGCGTGACAGCATCCGGAATGGACTGCCGGAAATTCGTGCCGAGATCGTAAATGCCCAGCGTGGTCGAGCGCACGCCGGTGAGCAGCGCGTTGCGTGAAGGCG
>JAYUAV010000067.1:0-3613 GCA_043741175.1 Verrucomicrobiota bacterium | reverse complement strand
GGCGCTCCAAACTCACCCACGGTTTGCATTTTGGGCCTTCTTCACCTAAACCATGACCGAGTTATGAGCACTAACATCGTCACCATCCGCAACCTGTCGAAGTTATACCAACAAGGCGATATCAACGTGACCGCGTTGGACAACATCTCCCTCGACATCGCGGCGGGAGAGTTTCTCGCGCTGATGGGTCCGAGCGGTTCTGGCAAATCCACATTGCTTCACATCATCGCGGGCATTGACCGGCCCACGAATGGCGAATGTCGCGTGCAGGACATTGATGTCGCCAAGCTGAATGAATCTCAACTCGCAGACTGGCGGAATCAAAATGTCGGCTTCGTTTTCCAGACGTTCAATCTCATCCCGGTGTTGACGGCTTATGAAAACGTTGAGCTGCCGTTGCTGCTCACGAAGCTGAATCGCGCCGAGCGACGGAAGCAGGTTGAGACTGCGCTTGAGATCGTCGGGCTTGCAGATCGGGCGAAGCATTTGCCCAAGCAACTTTCTGGCGGACAAGAGCAACGTGTTGCCATCGCTCGCGCTTTGGTCACTGATCCCGCGCTGGTCGTCGCTGATGAGCCTACAGGAAATCTCGATTCGCACAGCGCGCAGGAAGTTCTTGGCGTGTTGCGGACGCTGAGTCGCGATGCTGGAAAGACGGTCATCATGGTGACGCACGATCCGAAGGCTGCTGCGTTCGGCTCGCGACAGATTCATTTGGAGAAGGGAGAGCTTTCGAAGTGAGATGAATCTGCCGACGTTCATCTTAAAAAATGCTCTGCGCAACAAGCGTCGCGCACTGCTCTCGGTTCTGAGCGTGGCGATGAGTCTGTTCCTGCTCGTCACGCTACAAGTCGCGTTACGTGAGTTGACCAATCCCATCAACGACGAAGGTTCGAGTCTGCGAATCATCGTGCGCAATAAAGTTTCCCTCGCGCAACCGCTGCCCGCGCGACAATTGCAGACGCTTGATCGCATCCCCGGCATCGTTGCGGTCACGCCGTTCTCATTCTTTGGCGGCCTCTACAAAGGCGACGAGAAGTTCACGAGCTTTGCGCAGTTTGCCGTTGATCCACAGCGCGCCCTGCCGCTGATCAGCGATGCGAAGGGCGTGACCAAGGAACAACTGGACGCATGGATCGCCGACCGCACCTCGTGCATACTCGGCAAGATGACCGCTGATCGTTATGGGTTGAAAGTTGGCGACCGGATGCAATTCACCGGGCAGATTTATCCGTGCGATCTGGAATTAAAAATCGCGGGCATCTATTACGGCACGGCTGATGATCGCAACCTGATGTTCCACCAGAAATATCTCGACGAGGCAGTGGGAAATCCTGGCACGGTCGGCACTTGGTGGTTGCTCGCTGCATCCATCGCTGAAGCTCCGCTTGTCACTGACCGCATCAATAAAGCATTTGCGAACACGAGCGCAGAAGTTCGCGCAGAGTCCGAGCGCGCGTTCGTGCTGGGCTTCGTTTCCATGTGGGCGAACATCAAGACGCTCATTGGCGGCATCAGCATCGTGGTGGTGTTTGCGCTGATTCTCGTCACCGTCAGCACGATGAGCATGGCGATCCGTGAACGCTTTCGCGAACTGGCGATTCTCAAAGCCATCGGCTTCAAGCGGCGCGAATTGTTCGTGTTGATCCTCGCCGAGAGCTTCGGTCTGGCGATGTTCGGCGCGCTCATCGGGGCAGGCGGAGCGTGGGTGCTATTCAACAACCTGAACATCCAGAAGATGACCAACGGCATGTTCCTCATGTTTGAAGTGACACCGCAGATGTTAGGGCTGGCGTTCGCGGTGGCAGCTTTGCTCGGATTGCTGTCGGCATTGTTGCCGATGATCAACGTCGCCCGTACCAGCGTGGTGCAGGGACTTAAAACTCTCGACTGATATGGCGCTCCCGCTCAATTACAGCTTTCGCAACGCGCTCGTCCGCTGGCGTTCGACCATCGCCACGGTGCTTGGCATCGCGCTGGTGGTTTTCGTGTTCGTTTTGTTGCAATCGCTTGCGGCAGGCATCGAGAAAAGCAGCAGCAACACTGGCGACCCACGCAACATCATGGTCGTGCGCAAAGGTTCGACCGCAGAATCCGCCAGCCTCATCTCGCGACAGACTCTCACGGAGATCCGTTACTTCGAGGAGATTGCGCGTAACGAAAGTGGCGAGCCAATCATCTCCGCTGACGTGTTGGTGCTGGCGAGTCTTCCACGTCGCGATGGCAGCGGCGAAGCTAACGTGCTGCTGCGAGGTGTGACGGCGCGAGGGATGGAATTGCGCCCGCAGGTAAAAATTTCTGCGGGACGTTGGTTCGAGGCGGGCAAACGCGAGATCGTGGTTTCAGCCAAACTGGCCAAGCGGTTTGCGGACTTTGACATCGGACAATCGTTCAAGACTGGAAGCGCGACGTTCACTGTCGTCGGCTGGCTGGATGGCGGTGGGAGTGCGTTCGATTCCGAATGTTGGCTGGACGCGGATGAGTGTCGCTCTACGTTCGAGCGCGATATGTATTCCAGCTTTCTCATCCGCCCGGCTGACGAATCCGCCGGAGAAAAATTGATCGCCCGCATCGAGGCGGACCGGCGCTTCAAGCTCAAGGCCGAAAAGGAAGTGGAGTATTATCGCAAACAAACGATGACTGCTGCGCCAATCAAGTGGCTCGGTGGTTTTCTCGCAGTGATGATGTCTGTCGGTGCGGTGTTCGCTGCGATGAACACGATGTATGCAGCAGTCGGCGCACGCACGCGAGAGATCGGCACGCTGCGCGTGTTGGGATTCCGCCGTCGCGCGGTCGTTGCGGCGTTGTTGTTGGAAGGCGGACTGCTCGCGCTGGTGGGCGGAGTGCTGGGTTGCGCGATTGCCTTTTACTGGAACGGCTACACGACGGCGACGATGGGCATGGAGACGTTCAGCGAGATCGTGTTTGAATTTCGCGTGACGCCGAAGCTCGTGGTAGAAGGACTCGTGTTCGCAGTCATCGTGGGATTGATCGGAACATTGTTTCCTGCCATTCGCGCGGCGCGATTGCCGGTGATTGATGCGTTGAAGGCAGTTTAGCGGGTGTGATTGAAAGTGCCGTGCAGTTTTTTGGAGTGTGGATACTTGTCGCCGCACTCCATATTCTACCCTTGCCTCGCCAACTTTGAGCGGCAGTTTCAGTCAAACCCCACGCGGCAACACGCGATTGACTCCGCCGATGTTCTCCCAGAGCATCGCAGCAATTTATGAGCGACAATTCTTTCCCCGAATACATCGAAAACCTTCCCAATCTCTCCGGCTCGGAAGCCGTCATCGAAAAAACTTTGAGCGCACGCAAACGCTCCAAGCCCGAAGGCGGTGTTGATTTCGGCAGCATCAACAGCGCGTGCGCCATCGCGCTGCACATGCACCAACCGCTCATTCCCGCTGGCGGCGGCGACCTCCAGACCGCCGACGTCATCAGCAATCTCAAGCACATGATGGACAATCAAGGCACGGGCGATAATCACAACGCCTCCGTGTTCCACTGGTGTTACAAGCGCATCGGCGAGTTCGTCCCGCAGTTGATTGATGAAGGCAAACAGCCGCGCGTGATGCTCGAATACTCCGGCACGCTTCTCCACGGGATGCGC
>JAYUAV010000066.1:0-2620 GCA_043741175.1 Verrucomicrobiota bacterium | reverse complement strand
GCTTCTCCTGTTGCAAAGGTGGATGCGCCTGTTGCGTTGATTTGCGGCGATGACGATTTCGCCGTGAAGCAATGCGCGAAGGATCTCTATAAAAAGTGGTGCGCTGAACTCGGCGGTGAGGATCACGAAACCATCGAGGCAACGGTCTCCAACAGCGGTGATGCGCTCAAGGTGATTGGCAGACTTCGCGAGGCGCTTCAAACACTTCCTTTCTTCGGCGGCGGTAAGGTGGTCTGGTTGCGCGATTGTAATTTTCTTGGTGACGAACGCACGGCTTCTTCCGGAGATGTGACGGACACGCTTGGAGAAATCGCTCATGAGTTGAAAGAATTCCAATGGAAGAGCGTGAGGCTGCTGGTCAGCGCAGGGAAGGTGGACAAGCGAAAAGTTTTTTACAAGATGCTCGACAAGATCGGGAAGGTGGAGAGCTTTGATGGCTGGTCGGTCAATGACAAGGATTGGGCGGTGCAGGCTGAGATGATGGTGCGTAAAGCGGTGCAGGCACGCGAGAAAAAAATCAGCGAGGACGCGTTGGCGGAATTGGTGGCGCGGATCGGTCCGCAGCCCCGGCAGTTGACCAACGAGGTGGAGAAGGTTTGTCTTTACGTCGGTGAGCGTGCGGAGATCACGGAGGCGGACGTGGACGCCATTTGCACGAAGAACAAGATGGCGCGGGCGTTTGCGTTGGGGGATGCGTTGGGAAATCGCAATCTGCCGGTGTTGCTGCGGTGCTTGGACGATGAATTGTGGGAGATGCAGTTCGACAAGGACAAGAGCGAGATCGGGATGCTTTACGGTTTGATCTCGAAGGTGCGCGCGTTGCTGATGCTGAAAGAAATGATCCGGGAAGGCTGGATCAAGGCTACTAACGACTACAATAGTTTCAGGTCGCAGATCGAACGTGTGCCTGCGGCGAAACTTCCTTCTGACAAAAAGTATAATCCGCTCGCCTTGAATCCTTACGTTTTGTTCAAGGCACTGTCGCAGGTGCGGAATTATTCCGAGACGGAACTTGTACAAGCGATGGAGTTGTTGTTGCAGGCGAACCGGAGGCTGGTTTCCAGCGCACTGGATGAGAGGATTGTTTTGCAGCAAACACTCGTACAAATTGTCGGCGCGCCTAGTATGCGCCAGGCAGGAACGCGGTCTGCGGCATAGATAGTCGGAAACGAGATTGGAATGGAGTTGTAATTGATACGATGAATCCGCCCACGGCAAAATTGATGGTGTTGATCGGTGAGCAGTTCGCTTGCGTGAAAGTCGCGGGTCGAGCGAACTTTGCCACGAGCGTGGATTTCAAGACGGTTCTCGCTGGGTTGGAGTCAAAGGGGTATCCGTATATCGTCATTGAGCTATCGGAGTGTTCGCTCATGGACAGCACGTTTCTCGGTGTTCTGGCCGCGTTTGGCGTGAAGCTGAACCCAAGCGGAGCAGGTTGTGTGAACCAGGTGATTGAGCTGCGGAACGCCAACGAGCGGTTGCTGGAGCTGCTGGAGAATCTGGGTGTGCTGCATCTATTCAAAAGCTGTCAGGGCGAGCTGCCGAGTTGCCAAGAGGTCGCATCCGAGCCGTGCAATGCGTCCAAGGAAACCCTGACTCGTGCGTCCTTGGAAGCGCATCAGACCCTGATGGAAATCAACCCTGCCAACGTGTCGAGGTTCAAGGACGTGACAAAATTCCTAGCCGAAGATTTGGCGAGGATTTTGGCGAAGCCGGAATAGCGTCTTTTTGTCGTCCTTGGAGTCTGTTGTTTTCCAGCGAGTTGCGGGTCAAATACATCAACAGGCTAGCTGTTGGACGTTTTCTAAAAGCCTTATTACTCCTCCGTGGCGGTGTTTTGTCTTGAGTTCTGAAGCAACTACGGTAGCCTGAGCGCGCGTCAGGCTTTTGGAGTTAGACGTTCCCCAAAAAAGCGTTGGCCGATGAATAGTCGGCCAGAGGGGAAGTCGAATGTTCTCATGTCATTTGGGGAATAATTCCCGAATTATTTGTGAACCTGAAAGCCGCGAACCCGGTCAATTATCTCTATGCTGAAACGAAAAGAAGCTCGGACTGTCGCCACGGTGAAGCGCACGTCGCGAAACGAAAAGAATGTCACTGCCAAAACACCGGCGGCACATCGCCGCTTTGTGTTGCCTAGTGCCAAGCGCAATGTGGCTGAAAAGCTGGTCGCGCCCGCAAAGGCCGCGCATCAAGCCAAAGTCGTGACTCCGGCAAAATCTGCCATTCCCGCCAAGGTTGAAGCACCCAAGACCGACGAGAAAAAGCCGTCGCCGCAGCTCGCTGCGATGATCAATCCCACGGCTGCGCCATCTGATCTCACGGAGACAGTCAAAACCCTACTGCACCTCGCGCAGGAACATGGCTACGTCACCTACGATGACATCAACGATGTCTTGCCGGACGGGTTGAATCCCGAAGACTTGGATTCACTTTTCACCAAGCTGCGCGGCCTTGATGTCGAGATCGTAGATCAGGCTGAAGTTCAGCGCACGACCAAGAAGGAAGAGCCGGAAGAAGCGGAAGAAGATTCACGCCTCGAAATTCTGGACGACCCGGTTCGCATGTACATGAACCAGATGGGCAAGGTTCCTTTGCTCACGCGCGAACAGGAAGTTGA
>JAYUAV010000065.1:0-10173 GCA_043741175.1 Verrucomicrobiota bacterium | reverse complement strand
GACGAGTCGTCCCAGCAGAAAAAGCGGCGACAAGTCGCCGCACTCCACATTTTTCCCTCGACGCCCCAAACTTGAGCGGCACTTTCAGTCACACCCGGTTTATCTCATAATTTTCTTTTTCGCAATGCCCGCAAGATTCATCCTGAGCGCGTGAAGCTTTCTTCGATGGAAATCCAACGCGCCGTCCGCGCCGCACTGGCCGAAGATGTCGGCAGTGGTGATGTGACCTCGCTCTCGACCATCCCGGCATCTGTGAAATTTTCGGTGGTGATGCGCGTCCGTGAACCGATGGTTGTGGCGGGGATTGCTTTTGCCGAGACAACGTTCCGGCTTCTTTCGTGCAACGTGCGTGTAAAAATTCTCGTTCGCGATGGTCAGGCATTGAAAGCGGGGGCAACCATCTTGCAAGTCTCAGGTTCGGCGCGGGCGATTCTTTCCGCTGAGCGCGTGGCATTAAATTTTGTTCAACGACTTTCCGGTGTTGCAACGCTGACGAGGCATTACGTGGATGAAGTGCGCGGCACGGGCGCGCAGATTCTGGATACGCGAAAGACCACTCCGGGTTGGCGGCGATTTGAGAAATACGCAGTCGCCGCCGGTGGCGGGCGCAATCATCGCGTTGGGTTGTTCGACATGGTGTTGATCAAGGACAACCATCTCGCCGCGTTGCGCGATGCCAAACCCAACGCCGTGGCTGCTGCGGTGATGAGTGCGCGAAAGAAGTTTCCAAAGCTCAGAGTTGAAGTTGAAGCCGACACGCTCGCTCAGGTAAAACAGGCCGTGGGCGCGGGCGCGGACATCATCTTGCTGGATAACATGAGCCTAAGCCAATTGCGCCAAGCCGTGAGGCTGGTCGGGAAAAACGCAAATACAGAAGCAAGCGGCGGCGTGACTCTGAAAACCGTTCGCGCCATCGCCAAGACTGGAGTGGATTTCATTTCCGTGGGCGCGATCACACATTCGGCGCGGGCCGTGGATGTGGGCTTAGATTTTGTAAACTGATTACTTCGACAGAATCAATCCCACCGCGCCCGCCACGGCGACAACGCTGCCGAGCAGCGAATAAGCCGTTGGCTTCTCACCCTCGAACATCCGTGCCAGCGGAATCACCGCGAGTGGTGTCATGGCGACGATTGACAGCACAACACCCGTGGCGTTGTTGCGGAGTGCCCATTGCATAAAACTCACACCGAGTGTCGGGCCAGCGAGCGCGTTGCAAGTGACCCACAGCCACACGCGCTTCCTTTCGCGAGTGTCATGGCTGCAATCATCTTCTCCGGCAGCGTGCGCGAGTGTGCGAGATTTTTGCCAGCGAACAAACGCGAGAAAAATTCCAGCGACGAGAACGCCACCGATGATGCGTTGAAACGCGGCGTTCGCTCCGTCAATCGTCTCATGCGCTCCCGCTGCGGCAGCGAAGGCGCGACGACTGAACACCGCTCCGAGCGCACCACCCAAGCCAGACAAAACCCCGAACACCGCGCC
This sequence comes from Verrucomicrobiota bacterium, assembly GCA_043741175.1. Classification (GTDB taxonomy): domain Bacteria; phylum Verrucomicrobiota; class Verrucomicrobiia; order Limisphaerales; family JADLHS01; genus JADLHS01. The sequence continues at coordinate 8,688 of JAYUAV010000065.1, read as the reverse complement.
GATCCGCCATTCGCGCGGATCACGCTTCACGGTTTCATGCGGAGCAATGGCCAACGCCACGCCGCCAAGGATCACGCTGATGCAGAGGATTTGCACCCACGAGAGCTGCGTGCCGAGCCAGACGCGTTCGATGATGACGGCGAACGGTGCAGCGAGACATTGCGTGAACAACATCGCCAGCCGCGAGCCGAGTCGTGGCAACGCCTGATATAACGCGACGTCGCCAACGCCAAAGCCAAGCAGACCGCTCACGAAGAAAAATGTGAAGCCTGCGCCGCCAAAGCCGATGCCGAAACTGAACGACCAGACGCCGAGAAGAATTGTGGCGATGACGAGTCGCCAGAAATTTGCCCGCGCGCCACCGATCAGTTTTGTGGCGCGATGGCCACAGGTGATCGAGGTCGCGAATAAAATACTGGCTACGAGCGCGGCGATCATTTCGCTTTTGCCCTCGCGAGATCAACCGCGCGCCACAGATACCACGCCGCTGCGCTGCGATAAGGTCGCCAGCGTTCACCGTACGCGAGCAACTCTTTCGGCGGCGGCAACTCCTTCAGTCCGTGAAGAAGCGCAAACCCGTTACGCACGCCGTAGTCCGTCACGGGCAAAATGTCCGGCCTGCCAAGCGTGAACATGAGCAGCATCTCCACCGTCCACGGCCCGACTCCGCGAATGGTGGTGAGTCGTTCGATGATCTCGGCGTCAGAAAGTTTGGCGATGGCGCGACGATTCGGGACAACATCCGTGATGGTCTTCGCTGCGATGTCTTTGATGGCGGCTGTCTTTGCGCCGGACAATCCTGCGCTGCGGAGTTGCTTGTCGCTGGCCTGAACTATCTGTTCCGCCGTGGGAAACTTTGTTTCAGGGAACAGCGCAAGGAAGCGATTGAAGATGGTTTCTGCCGCGTTGCCATTGAGTTGCTGGAAAGCGACGGAGCGGACGAGTGCCTGCCAGGGCTGCACTCCGCGACGCGGTTTAAGCGAATACGCTCCAACTTGTTTGATGACGACCGCGAGTTTCTTGTCGGCGCGCGATAGATGTGCAGCGGCGGAATTCTTCACGCGGCGGTCCAGGTTTCTGGCGGCGACTGATTCGGAGCGCGGTTGAGTGTGCGAACTGTTTCGACTCGGATGATGAGCCAGTTGCCGTCCACTTCCTTCATTGTGAATTTCATTTCCTGCACGAGCAGATGCCGGTCACCGTCGCCAGCGACATTCACGGTGAGTTCGACGATGGCACTTTTCTGATCCGCGCCGACTGTGATGACGGGATCGAGAATCTTCACGTCCAGCGAACGGTAAGTGGTGCGGATGGTCAACATGACTTTCGCGATCTCAGAGCGTTCGATTGAATCAGGGAAGATAGCGTGCGGCTCCATGTTCAACGCCACTTCGCGCCCGAAGAATTCGGAAAATTCATTCGCGCGCAATCCGGCTGAGATGTTGCCTTCGCGTTTTTCCAACGTCGCACACTTCGCCAACGCCACGAGTTGGCGACGCACGGCTTCCAGAGGCGTGGGGTGAAGATAAATCCACAGCCATGTGCCAAGACCGATGGCGATGGCAAGGATCGCGAGGCGGATCGCGAGTTTCATAACATGACCTTGCCGAGAATGCGCTCGCGTTTCGCGCCGCCTTTGTCGTGAAGGTTATACGGCATGGAACGATTGTCGCCCACTACGTAGTACTCGTCATCGCTCATTTTGCTATGGTCGGGCTTCACGTTCCAATCGCACTCATTCTTCAAATAAGGCTCGTCGAGAAATCTTCCATCTATCAGGACGCGTCCGTTCACGAACTCAATCGTTTCACCCGGCAACGCGACAACGCGTTTCATCAGCATCATGCTGGCGCCGGTGTAACGAACGGCGACGACATCGCCGCGCTTTGGATCACTCTTCCGGTAGGCGAGGCGGTTGATGAGGTTGACGGAATTTTCCCGGTAGGTGGGCAACATGCTGGGGCCATCCACGCGGACTGGGAGCAGCACATACTTGAAAAGGATGGTGCAAACGACGACGAGAACGACCACGCGGATGAGCGTGACTTTTGGATTGCGACCGATGGTGACGGTTCGCAACCAAGAATGATTCTCCTGTTGAGCGGTTTCGTTCTGCATTCGTAACGCAACCTGCGGCTCGTGCGTCGTTCAGAAAGTTTTGGCACAGACCCGGTCACACGCAAGCGCAGAGTACGTGACTTAACTCATTTTCGCCTGCACTGAAACACTGTTGCTTCGGAAGGAGAGAGGGAGTCCGCAAGGACAATCCTCACAACCTCTGAGGCTTATTTGCCTGTCAAAAGCTCCCGCACCTTCGCGCCGATGTTGCCGTGCTTGACGAGTGATTCACCGACGAGGATTGCGCCTGCGCCGCACTTTGCCACGCGTTGAACATCCGCATGTGTGTGGATACCGCTCTCGGCAACCAACAAAGCCGCGCCTGTTTTGTCCATCTTCCATCCTCCATCTTCCATCTTCTTCGTCAGCCTCTCTGTCGTGGCGAGATCAACCTTGAACGTTTTCAGATCACGATTGTTCACGCCGATAAGCTTTGCACCGATAGCAATGGCGCGATCCAGTTCTGCTTCATCGTGAACTTCCACCAACACGGACAAGCCCGCTTCGATGGCAAGATCGTGAAAGCGTTTCAACCGCGCGTCATCCAGAATGGCGACGATGAGCAGGATGGCATCTGCGCCCCATTCGATGGCTTCCAAGATTTGCCGCTCATCAATGATGAAATCTTTTCGCAACAACGGAATCTTCACCGCCTCGCGGATCTGCCGGAGATAATCGAGCGAGCCTTGGAAAAACTTCTCGTCAGTTAGCACCGACAAACAACTCGCACCTGCCGCTTCGTATTCTTTGGCGATGCGAACTGGATCAAAGTCTTTGCAAATGACGCCCATGGATGGCGACGCCTTCTTCACCTCGGCAATCAACGCCACGCTCCCGCCGCGCGGCTTTCGCAGCGCCATATAAAAATCCCGCGCCTCACCACGTTCCAGCATCGCGTCATACAAATCACCCGCAGCGATCAATCGCTCCGGCAGTTTTGCGACTTCGAGCTTTTTCTGCGCAACGATGGTGTCGAGAATGTTCATTCCTCTTCGTCTTTCACTCCCTGCATCCGTTTGAGCGGCCCGCCTGCACGCAGCCAGCCATTCACGAACGAATCCAAGTCACCGTCCATCACGCCTTGGACATTGCTGGTTTCCACGCCCGTGCGCAAATCCTTCACCATGCGATACGGCTGGAACACATAGCTACGGATTTGGTTGCCCCACGAGACGCTGCCTTTGTCGCCGTAGAACCGCTCCATCTCCGCCTTCGCTTCGTCCTGACGTTGGGCGAAAATTCGCGAGAGCAACAGCGTCATCGCCGTGGCGCGGTTCTGATGTTGCGAACGCTGCGCCTGCGATGCCACGACAAGTCCCGTCGGGATGTGCGTGATACGGACGGCGGTTTCAACTTTGTTCACATTCTGACCGCCTTTGCCGCCGGAGCGGAATGTGTCCACGCGAAATTCAATCGGCGGAATCTTGATGTCGGACGACGCTTCCTCGATTTCCGCAATCGTATCCACGCTGGCGAAACTCGTGTGTCTCCGCTTGTTTGAATCAAACGGTGAGATGCGCACGAGGCGATGCACACCACGTTCTGCTTTGCAAAAGCCGTAGGCGTTTTCGCCCTTGAGAATCATCGTCACACTCTTGATGCCAGCTCCTTCACCGGGCAACGCGTCTTGAATCTCCACTTCCCAACCGCGTGATTCACCCCAACGCTGATACATGCGGAGCAACATACCCGCCCAATCGCACGCCTCCGTGCCGCCTGCGCCAGAGTTGATGCTTAGGATGCAATTGCTCTTGTCGTGCGGGCCGGTGAGAAAAACTTTAAGTTCGAGCGCGTCGAGTTCCTTGAGGAGTTTGGTGAGATCGCGTTCGAGTTCCTTCTCGATCTGTGTCTGAGCAGCGGGAGATTCACCCTCGCTGAGTTCTATCATCTCGCGGAAGTCGGCAACCTGCCTCTCCGATTGAAGCACTGGATCAACTTTGCCGCGAATCGTGTTCGCCTCATCAATGAACTTCTGCGCCTGTTCGCGATTGTTCCAAAACGCCTCACCCGCCATCAACGATTCAAGCTCGCCCTGACGTTTCTGCAAGTTGGCGACGTCAAAGAAACCTCCGCAAGTGCGTGAGTTTCTGAGCGGCGGCATCAATGGATGTTGTGACAATGTCGAACATGATGGCGGAGGTTACATGGCGCGACAGCGGGAATCCAGAGTGGAAACAGCCCATGTTCGCGTTCGTTGTTGGTTGTTGGTTGTTTCCCTTCCTACTAATCTTGCGCGCATGGACGATCCCATCATTGATTTGCAAAGCGACCACTACTTCATGGGCGAAGCGTTGCGACAGGCGGCCAAGGCTTACGAAGCGGAGGAAGTGCCCGTGGGCGCGGTCGTCGTGCGCGAGGGGCGCATCATCGCGAGGGCGAGCAATCAGGTGGAGTTGCTCAAGGACGCCACGGCTCATGCCGAGATGCTCGCCATCACGCAAGCCGAGGAAGCTGTGGGTGATTGGCGGCTGAACGATTGCACGCTCTACGTCACGAAAGAGCCGTGCCCGATGTGTGCCGGGGCGATTGTCCATGTGCGGTTCGCGCGCGTGGTCTTCGGTGCGAGCGATGCCAAGGGCGGCGCGGCGGGCAGCGCGATGAACTTGCTGCAATTCCCGACGCTGAATCATCAGTGCGAGATCACGCGCGGCGTGCGCGAGGAGGAATGTCGGCTGTTGCTGCAGACATTCTTCGCCGAGCAACGCGCGAAAAACGAGAAGGCGCGGAAGCAGGCGGAGACGAATTGAGAGCCGAAACTCAAAAACTCAGAAAAGAGCGAAGAACAAAGTCCCTTTCTTGAGTTTTGGCTTAGTTCACTTTTTCAATCACCTTGAATCGCAGTATCCGGGTCTTCATCCAGCGCACGGCCAGCAGATCGTAGAAGGATTTGAACAGCCGGTTCCACACACCGTAATGCGCCTGACCTGCCGCGCGTGGATGATGACTGATCGGGACTTCGATGACGGTGAAACCTTCCATCTTGATGAGCGTGGGAAGAAAGCGATGACCGCCGTTGAAGAATTTCACCTCCGCGATGCACTCGCGTTTGAACGCGCGATAGCAGCAGCCCGCATCCGTGATCGTCTCGCCAGAAAGTTTGTTGCGGATGCCATTCGCGATGCGAGATGACGCCACGCGCACGAAACCATCGCCCTTGCCGCGCGCTTCCACGCGCGAACCGCACACGCAATCCGCCTTGTCCAAACCTGCGAGTAGCTTCGGCAAATCCGCAGGATCGTTCTGCATGTCGGCATCCAGCGTGACGATGATCTTGCCGCGAGCGGCCCGCATCCCCGCCCAGAGTGCGGCGGATTGGCCGGATTGTTTTTCAAAGCGTTGAGCGCGAAGCGGCGGGAAACTGGCACACATCTTTTGCAGCAATGCCCAGCTCCCATCGCTGCTCTGATCATCCGTGACGATGATCTCGTAAGTGCGTTTGAGCGGATCCAGCGCGGCGCGGATGGCTGTGACCAACGGTTGCAGGTTGTCCTGTTCGTTGTGGCAGGGAATTACGACGCTGATTTCGGTGTCTGTGGTGGTCATCGCGAGTTCGATTGCGGACATCTTGCTTGTGAAACTTCTCCTGCGGCAAGCGCAGATTCGGCACGGGACGCAAGCTTTAGCCCGCTTCACCATCCGTCCTGCGGAAGCTCTCCCCATCCTCGAATGCTTGTGTTGCGCGGATGTTGAAGCGGCGTGAACGCCGCACTCCTAATCTTCGTCGCGCGTGGTGCCGAAGGTTTTTCCGTTACCGCGATATTCCTTCAGGTAACGCAACGCCACGCGCAGGTCTTTGGGCATGGGCGAGGTGATGGTGATCGTTTCGCCCGTGACAGGATGCGGCAGCGCGAGTTGTTCAGAGTGAAGCGCCACGCGCCCCATGAGCGCGCGTTCTTCGCGTCCGTGCTTGAGGTAAAAACCTTTCTTGAGCCGCGAAAGCCACAAAGGTTTCCCGCCGTAGAGCGTGTCGCCGACGATGGGGAATCCCGCGTGTTTGAGATGGATGCGAATCTGGTGGTTGCGATTCGTGCGCGGCTGACAATTTAACGCCGTGTAGCCGGAGAATTTTTCCACTACGCTGAACTCAGTCTTGGACTTCATGCCGTCGTGATTATCAATCCGCATCAAGCCCAGCTCAACGACGTTGCTGGTGATCTTGGCGTCCATGACGAATTGATCCGAGCTGGGCAGACCGGAGACGAGCGCGAAGTATTTCTGCTGCGGCTTGTCTATGCTGAAAAGATTCGCGAGCTGGATGAGCGCGGGTTTGTTCTTGGCGAGCAACAGTACGCCGCTGGTTTCGGCGTCGAGACGATGGGCATTGGCTAGATAGGTCAACCCACGCGTAGTCGCCCACGGTTTCTTCGCGGCGATTCCTTCATGCAGCAACTGCATCAAATTCGGGCGATCAAGATTGTAGCGATCCGGCGAGGTGAGCAGGCCGGAAGGTTTGTCGAGCGCGAGCAGGTGTTCGTCCTCGAAGAGAACGGGTATCTCCCAAAACTCCTTGGTCGCGGGAGCAGAAAGTTTGATGGTCTTCATCGGTTTGTGTGGGCGCGGGTTGTTGGCGGAATAAAGGTCTGTGACCAACTTTATCAGCGTCACCCAACCCAAAGCCGGTCACAGACCGGCGCTCCAATTGCACGCGGAGGTTGCTGCGCCCGAAAGCGGGCGCGCTCCGTGCGGACTATTGCTTCGCGCCGCCTGACGTTGCGGCCTTCTGCATCTGCGCCTGCTTTTCCTGGAAATAGGGAACGGTGGCAAACGCCTTGGTGGCTTCGTGCTTGAACCATTCGTTGAACACTTCGCTGCGGCGCACTTGATGAACACTGCGAGAGAACGTGGGGAGATTTCTCGCCATCTCGGTTTCGTCCAACGGCAACTTCGCCTGCACCAAGGCCATGAGCGCACCATCGGAGGCGGGCATCATGGGCGTCACTTGACCGGGTGCCGTGGCGAACACCACGCGCTTGAACTGATCCACGTTGGCGCGCTCGGCGAGTTCGGAGATGCGGTTGGTGCTGCTCAGGGAGAACGGCGCGAGCGGAATCAACTTCACACCCGCTTTATCGCAGGCATCGGCAAAACTTTTTCCACCCGCCATCGCGTTGGAGAGGTTGCTTTCAAAACTGATCGCTGCGTTCCGCGCAAGCATGGCGGATTCGATGAATTGAAAATCCTGCGTCACGCGGTCACGGATGCTGTCGAGCGACGGAATCTCACTCGGCAATTGGCTGTGGTAGGAGATCACGTAGAACGCATCGCTGCCGGGGACTGGATCGGCAAACGGTTCTGCGGTGGTCAATGCAAACGCTGCGCGCACAAAATCCGCGCCCACGTCCAGACCGGCGGGAGCTTCATTCTGTGAGAACGGCAAGGAGACTTGAGCGGTCAACCCGCGATCCTTGGCGAGTGAGAGAATATTCGCAGCGGCGGCGGGCGTGGCTTCAAAAAGAGCTTTATCGAAGTCGCTCGCTGCTTTCAAGGCGTTGCTGCCAGCGATGCGTTTTTGTTCGTTCTCGATGAGTTTGGCTTTGGCTTCTTCGGGGGAATTCACGCCAGCGGGAAAGTTCGTGCCCATCTGGATGACGGCGTTCTCGACGAGTTCAGCGAGGTTTGTCAGGTTGTTGAGTTCAGTCTTGGCCGCAGCGAGGTAGTTGGAGAACGGGAATGCAACATAGTTGACGCGCACGCGTTCAGGCAATTGGTAGCGCTGCATCTGATTTGTATAAAACTCATTGATCTTCTCCGGCGTTGAGACGACCGACTTCGCATAGTTTGCACCACTGAAGAGCGCGATCTGCGCGGAGATTTTTTGGTAATCGCGCTGATACAACGCGCGAACTTCATCGGCAGAAACCAACTCACCCGCCATGCCGAGCGTGGCGAACAATTGTTGGATGCCGAGTTCGTTACGGACGTAGCGTTCGAAGTCTGCCGCCGACAATTTTTCCGGCGCGAGGATGGCGGATTCAAACTCTTTCAAGGAAACCGGCTTGCCGTTTGCGAGCGAGCGCATCCGGTCGCTAGCCACCTTGCTCACGGAGTCGTCATCCACATTGATGCCCAGTTCCTTCATCTTTTGAGTGATGAGAATGCGGTTGAACGTCTCACGTTCCACATCGAAACCCTGAAGCTGGCGACCGCGCCCCGGCCAATTTCCGCCGCTGGAGAAAAAGTAATACAGTTTCACCTCGCGTTGTGCTTCGGAATAGATGTCGGGAGTGATGGTGACGCCGTTCATCACACCATAATTACCAATCCCGCCGCCATTGCCCTTCTGTGGTCCTTGCGAACCCCACCAAACGAACGTGATGATGATAGCTGCGATGATAACCCACCACATCGCCTTTGAATGTTTCCGAATCGTTCCAATCATAAATTTTGCCTAATTAGGAACGCGAACGCTAACCGTGTTGACCTTGTCCGGTCAAACGTAAAAAACGGAGTTCTCACATGATGTCGGCTTAAATCATAACCGCGCAACCGCATCGTGGGAGTTAGCCTGTTCCTCTCTGATTTCTAACTGCTTCGTTCCGGCTTGGCTCTGTTCACACCTCGAAGCCCGCC
>JAYUAV010000064.1:0-3496 GCA_043741175.1 Verrucomicrobiota bacterium | reverse complement strand
TTCCAACCGCAAAGCCGGTCGCAGACCGGCGCTCCGTCAATACCACAGCCCAGCCGTTCGGGTATTTCCGAAAGGCATTAAACTAAAGTCGGGTGAGTGTAATCGCCTGATTGAATTGGTAGATGACATGAGTAGTTGGCGCACTCGCACTCGCCCGCCAACTACTCATGTCATCTACCTGTCCCTAACCCTTGCCCGCCTCACACGTCTTTAATCACACACTTAAACTTAATCACACAGCTTTTCATATCGCGCCTTGTGTTGCGGCGTGTTACCTCTGAGTCGGAAGCGATGAACGCAAACCGACCATCTCAAACAGTCGCTGATACCGAGGTCAGCAAGTGTTTGACCCGCGCAGTGGCGGCGGTGCTCGTCGAAGAACCCACGCTCGAAGCGGTGACGATTGATCCCACGCAGAAAAAAATTTCCGTCGCCACGCTGGGGCGCACGGATGAGGCGCGATTGCGCGAGCGTATCAACGCCACATTGCGGGAAGTGGAGCGGGCCGACAGTACGCACGCGTGTCAACTGCTCGTCAGCGGCGGAAACTGTGCGAACTGCGCCACGCCGCTGGTTGAGTCGGCGCGAAATCAATTCACCGTCAGTCACGATGGCGGTGTGACGACCATTGCGCGTGTGACGTGTCCCACCGCGCCGAAATTCTGGCGTTGGCGCGATCTGCCTTTCCCGAAAGTCGTCCAGCGAGACGTGGAGTTTCTGGAGGATGACGATCACGAACATGGTCACCAGCATGGGCACATTGACGAATGGAAAGCGCAGCTTGTGCTGGCTGCGTTTTGTGGCGTGTGTGGACTGGCTGGTTTTGTTGTTGGGCGACAAGGTTACGAAACGCTCTCCCAACTTTTTTATGTCGGTGCTTATCTCGCGGGCGCGTGGTTTCCCGCCGAGGAAGTCTGGGAGCGGTTACGCCAGCGTGCGATTGATGTCCACTTCCTGATGCTCGCCGTCGCCGCTGGCAGTGCGAGCATCGGTGCGTGGGGCGAAGGTGCAACGTTGTTGTTCCTGTTCTCGCTGTCCGGCGCGTTGGAGCATTACGCACTGGGTCGCACGCAAAAAGAAATCCGCTCACTGTTCCGCGAAGCTCCGAAGACTGCGACGGTTCTCGACGCGCAGGGGAATGAGCGCGAAGTGAAAGTTGAGTTGCTGCAAACCGGGATGCGTTTGCTCGTGAAGCCCGGCTCGCAATTCCCCGTGGATGCTGAAGTGTTGAAAGGTCGCACGGCCGCAGATGAATCCAATCTCACCGGCGAAGCGACGCCTGTGGAAAAAACCGTGGGTGATTCGCTGCTGGCGGGCACGATGAATCTCTGGGGCGCGGTGGAAGTCAGCGTGTTGCGACCTGCGGCGGAAAGTTCGCTCCAGAAGATCATCAAGCTCATCAAGGACGCGCAGCGGCAGAAAGCACCGTCGCAACAGTTCACGGACAAGTTCAGCACGTACTACACTTACGGCGCGCTGGTTTTGTCTGCGGTCATGTTCTTCGTGTGGTGGCTCGGCTTCGGACTCACGCCGTTCACTTCGTTGGGCGAGACGAAGAGCGCGTTTTATCGGACGATGACGCTGCTCGTGGTCGCGTCGCCGTGCGCGCTGGTATTGTCCATTCCGTCGGCGGTGCTGGCGGCGATTGCCTGGGGCGCGCGGCATGGCGTGCTGATTCGCGGCGGCGCGGCGGTGGAGAAGCTTGCGGACGTGACGGTGGTGGCACTCGACAAGACCGGCACGTTGACCACGGGTGAATTGCGCGTGGAAAAAGTGGAGAGCTTCCCGCCCGGACGCGAAACCGAAATCGCGCAACTGGCCTACTCGCTGGATCGGCTCTCCACGCATCCGCTGGCTCGCGCTGTGACGCGGCACGGCAAGCAACGAGGATTCGCGCCAGTGGAGTTCGCGCATTTTGAATCGGTGACGGGCCAGGGCGTGCGCGGGAAATGCGCGAGTGGAGAGTTTAGTTTGGGACGACGCGAGTGGGTGATGAAAAATTGTGCAGCGTTTGGTGTAGCACCCGCCCTCTCCCCAGCCCTCTCCCCCGAGGAGAGGGAGGGCGAGGCGGATGCTTCCTTAAATCCGATGGACACGAACTCTGTCCAGCGCGGGAACAATGAACTCCCTCTCCTGGGGGAGAGGGTTGGGGTGAGGGCGGGACAACTTGCTGAAAGCATTATTCCAGTTGAAGCAGGCTTCTCGGAAATCTGGTTGTCTCAATTCCCCTCCTTGGAGGGGACAGGGGTGGGTTTGCTCGGTCGCATCATTCTGCGAGACGACATTCGTCCGCAAGCGCAGGGCGTGGTGGATGAATTGAAAGCCAGCGGTCTTCGCACCATCGTTCTCACGGGAGATCGTCGTGCGACGGCGGAACATTTGAAGCGCGAGTTGCACTTGGATGAAGTGCGCGCCGAGTTGAAGCCAGAGGAAAAAGTCGCCGTGATCAAATTGTTGAGCGAGGGCAAGAATCGCGTGGCGATGATCGGGGACGGTGTGAACGACGCGCCGAGTCTCGCCGTGGCACACGTCGGCGTGGCGATGGGCGCGCGCGGTTCGGACGCGGCGTTGGAACAGGCGGACGTGGTATTGATGCACGACCGGCTGGAAAATTTTTTGGCGGCGTATCGTTTGAGTCAACGCGCGCGCCGGATCATCCGGCAGAATCTGGTTGTCTCGATGGGCACGGTGGCGGTGCTGGTGGTGTTCGCGTTGATCGGAAAGATTCCATTGCCCGTCGGCGTGGTCGGGCACGAAGGCAGCACTGTGATCGTGGTGATGAATAGTTTGCGGCTGCTATTCGGCGGGACGAAGGCCTGACACGGATTTCTTCCGGGGTATGTCGCCTCGTTCTCTCGCTCGTTCGTGCTCAACCGCAACTGGCAGGCGATCAACATCCGCATCCCAGCCGGCGCGTTCTGCCAGATGGCCACGAACGCCGCCACCGCACTCGACATCGATCTCGGCGATAGTGCCCGTGCGGAAGCACTCCGCCCCGTGAAGTGGGACGAGTGGATCACGCTGCCCGTTCGCGACGGCGACCATGCCGTATGCGGTGCGCGCGGTGCAGGCACATTTCGTGGGACGCTGTTCCAAGGGAAGTTTTACCGCCGTGCAGGAGTTGTTCGCGCGGGATGAGGCGGGCGTGAGCCGGATCGTGACGTTGCACGCGCCGCCGTCCTGCCGCGCCGAATGCCGCGAACGCGGCGGCGGTGCAACAAGACTTTCACGCGACGATGCTGTTGAGCAATGTGGAGAGCGTGGTGATCGGGCCCGGCGCGGGAACGACTGGCGGTGCGCAGTGCGACCCGGAAACAACCCGCGCAAGTCAACCGCGCGGTGAGCGTAGGGTGTGACTGAAAGTGCCGCGCAAGTTTGGGGCGTCGAGGGAAAAATGTGGAGTGCGGCGACTTGTCGCCGCTTTTTCTGCTGGGACGACTCGTCGTCCCAGCAGCACCGCGCGCCAGCGGTGCGGTGCATTGAGAAAGGCTCTCCG